>JBKPPN010000430.1:0-6991 GCA_046733575.1 Candidatus Methylomirabilota bacterium
ATCTCGATGCGCGTCACCTCGTCGGCACCGTGCAGGGCGCCGTGCTGGGCGGCGGCAGCCGCTTCGGCGAGGAAGCGGTCTCGGGCGTGCTGCGCTACCTGGAGGAGCGCGGCATCGGCTTCGCGACCGGCGCCGCCGTCGTGCCTCACGTCCCGGGCGCGTTCATCTACGACCTGGGCGTCGGCGACGCGCGCGCGCGGCCGACGCGAGAGATGGGCTACGAGGCGGCGCGGCGGGCGGGCGGAGGCCACGTCGACGAGGGCAACGTCGGGGCGGGCGCGGGCGCGAGCGTGGGGAAGCTGCGCGGTCCCGCGCACGCCATGCGAGGCGGCCTCGGCACCGCGAGCGCACGCCTGGACGGTGTCGTCGTCGGCGCGATCGTGGTCGTGAACGCGGTGGGCGACGTGCGCGATCCCGACACGGGCGCGCTCATCGCCGGCGCGCGGGACGCCGCGGACGGTCGTCGTCTCGTCGACACCGCGGCGCTGCTCGGGAGCGGCGCCGACGTGGGACGTTTCAGTCGCACGCCCGAGCACACCACCCTCGGCATCGTCGCGACGTCCGCGCGTCTCACGAAGCCCCAGGCAGCCACGGTCGCGTCGCTCGCCATGCTCGGCTTCGCCCGCGCCCTGTCGCCGCCCCACACCGCATTCGACGGCGACACCGTGTTCGTCCTGTCCGTGGGCGACGCGGACGCCGACGTGACACGCCTGGGTCTGGCCGCGGCCGATGTCGTCGCGCACGCCATCGCGCGCGGCGTCCGCGCCGCCGTGTCGTACCCCGGCTTACCCGCTGTCCGGGATCTCTAGGACGACGCACGCTCGGCCGAGAGCCGCGCGCGAGCGGTACTGCGGCTCCGTCAGCGTCCGATCCCGCGCGCGAACGACACACGATGCGCCTCGTTCAGCCGCCTGTCGTCGCAGCGGCTCCAGGCGAAGCCATCGCTCGACACCATCGAGGGTGAACCGGAACTGGTGCAGGAAGTCGGCGCCCAGCAGCCCGTGGACGCCGTGCGCGCTCGGCGCGGCGTCGAAGACGCCGATCTCCATGCCCTCGATGCGCGCGTCCCCGACGCGCAGCGAGGAGATCTTCACGAACGGGATGTCGAGCTTTCCGCCGCCCACGACCGAGACCTGACGCCGGGGTCCGTCGGCGCTCAGCCTCACACCGAGCCGCTTCGCCACGGCCGGCGCGACGATGGTCGACTGCGCGCCCGTGTCGACGATCAGCGTGACGCGGTGGACGTCGTTCAGCGTGGCGTGCACGAGCGTGATGTTCTGCACGATGCGGATCGGCACGCGTGTCGGCGCGTCGAGAATCACGCGCGGCGCCTCGGCCCCCGGCCGCGGGCTGGATCGACCGGTCACGCAGCCGCTCACCACCACGGCGACGAGCGCGACGGCCGCGATGCCGCACTCCCGTGCCCCGTGCGCCGGCGCGCGGACGCGGCAACGTCGCGGGCCGTGGAGGGGGACGGCAATCATGCGGCGGCATCCTACACGAAGTACACTGGGCGCGATGAACCCCCGCGACCGGCTCGTCGAGGTGCATCGCTGCTCGCAGGCCGAGGCCATCGTCATCCGCGGCCTGTACGAGACGTACGGGATCCCGTCCGTGCTGCGCTCGCGGCTCTCGCCGTCGGTGCACCCGTTCACGGTGGGCGACCAGGGCGAGGTCACGATCCTGGTCCCAGAGAGCGAGGCCGCGCGCAGCCGTCGCCTGCTCATGGGCATCGTGCACCGTCGCGTCAGCTGACCGAGCTCAGCTCCTCGATCACCGCCTCCAGCGCGCGCACCGTCATGTCGAGCGCGGACGACTGCAGCGTCGTGCCCGCGTCGCCGCTCGTGTGATACGTGTCGAACGGCACCGGCCGCTGGAGCAGCGTCATCAACGTCGAGCGCACCGGGCTGAACACGAGTCGTCGCAGGGCGTCGGCCTCGCCGCGCGGCACCACGCTGAGCCCGTAGGCCGGCACGCCGAGCGCCGTGAACGCGCGGTGGTCGCTGCCGAAGATCGGGATCCGTCCCACCACGTGGTAGTCCGCGTCGCTCGCGAGACCGACACTCTGGAACGCCGTCGTGACGCGCGTCAGGAACGGCGTCGTGCCCTGCGTATCCCACACGGCCACGCTGTCCCCGATGCCACACAGCTCGAGGCTCAGCACGCCGACCACGCCCGTCGGCCGCACGTCCCGCACGTAGCAGCGGGCGCCGAGGTAGCCCAGCTCCTCGCAGGCGGGAAAGAGGAACCGCACCGTCAGGCGGGACGGCGGTCGCCGCGCCAGTCGTTCCATGATGTCGAGGAGGATCGCGACCGAGGCGGCGTTGTCGTTGGCGCCCGGGCTGCCCGGGACCGCGTCGTGGTGCGCGATCAGGACGAGGACGCGCTCGCCCCGACCCATGTCGACGCTGAAGTTCTCGCCCGCGCCCTCGAACGTCGAGAAGGCGTGCCGCTCGAACGGGATCCCGTGCGTGGCGAGGTAGCTCTCCACGGCCGCCTGGCGCTCGGGATTGGGCCGGGCCTCGAGCAGGGCCACGCGCGCCAGCGGCGAGCTGTCCGCGCGCAGCGCCGCGTCGAGCGGTACGGGCGCGGGCATGGGGCCGGTACGGCGCGCCGTCATCACGCGGCCCACGCCCCGGTTGATGCGACCGCGCACGAAGAAGGCGACGTCGCGCAGACTCATGGCACGCGGAACAGCGCGCGGGCCGTCTCGGTGAGCCGCGGCGCGAGCGTCTCGAGCCGCTCGCCACGGAGCTCGGCGACCCGTGCGGCCGTGATCGCGAGGTGGGCCGGCTCGTTCCGCTTGCCACGAAACGGCTGCGGCGGCAGGTACGGACAGTCCGTCTCGACGACGAGCCGGTCCACGGGGACGAAGCGGGCGACGTCGGGCAGCGCGCGCGCCCTGGGATACGTGACGGGACCGGCCAGCGACACGACGAGCCCGAGGTCGAGGCAGCGGCGCGCGATGTCGACGTCGCCCGAGAAGCAGTGCATCACGCCGCCCACCTCGGCGACCCGGTGCTCGGCCAGGATGGCGAGCATCTCCTCGTGCGCGTCGCGGCAGTGCAGCACGACCGGCTTGCCCACGCGGCGCGCCATCTCGAGCTGGGCCCGCAGCGCGGTCTGCTGCGCGAGACGCGGTGAGAGGTCGCGGAAGAAGTCGAGCCCGATCTCGCCGACCGCGACGACGCGCGCGTGCCGCGCGAGTCGCTCGATCTCGGCGAGCGCGACGGCGTCGGCCGCCGCGGCGTCGTGCGGATGGATGCCGGCGGTCGCCCACACGTCGGCGTCGCGCTCCGCCACGTCGACGGCGGCGCGCGACGTGGCGGGGTCCGTCCCCACCGTCAGCATGCGACGCACGCCGGCGGCGCGGGCACGCGCCATGACGTCGGGCAGGTCGTCGGCAAAGTCGGCGAAGTGCAGGTGCGCGTGCGTGTCGAACAGGTCCGGCGGCGTCACGGCGTCACCGTGAAGCGGAGGCGACCGATCAGCTGCCCGGACTCGGTGACCACGTCCACCGACCACCGTCCCACGGGATCGACCGGGAATCCCGCCTTGCGGGAAAACGTCCGGTAGCCTTCGCGCCGCCCCCCGCGCACCGGCGTGAGTGGCACCACGTCGACGATGCGTCCGCGCAATCGCCACACGTGCGCCACGGGCTGACGGAGACCCACGGGGGCATGAATCGGAGTGTAAGCCACGAGCGCGCCGTTCTCTCGCACGGAGGCGGCCGCGATGGCGCCGTCGATCACGCCGTCGGGCTCACCGTCGCGCACGGCGAGCGCGATCGCGCCGCGGCCCAGCGAGAGCGGCGCGGGCGGAACCCACGCGCCACCGAGCAGCGCCAGCCACGCGCCCGTCATGGCGACGATGGCCATCACGCCGAGGGCACTCGGCCACGGCCACCCGAGGCGTCGACGCACCGTCGGCGTCAACCCGAGCACCGCCGCGAACGCCGCGATCATGAGGGCCCAGCGCGGCGGAAGGCCGACGAGTGGCAGCGCCACGTTGAGGGCGCCGAACACGGCGACGACGAAGAACACCGCCGTCGCCCACGCGCGCGGCAGCACGAGGGCGCGATACCAGGGATCGAAGGTGGCGAGAAGCGCCAGCGCCACCAGCACGACGAGAAAGACGACGTTGCGCGACGTCGGCGTCGTGGTCGCCCAGTAGGCCGGGATGAGGAAGAGCAGAATCGCGTGGTACAGCGTCTGGACGACATAGTCGCCGGCGCCCACGACGAAGCGATGCCCGCGCGCCTCCAGCGCCTCGCGCACCTGCGCGAGCAGCGCCACGAGGAGCGCGAGCAGGAGCACGTAGCCAATGATCCACGAGGCGCGCGGCAGGTCGCGGCGGAAGACGAACAGCGTGAGGAGGCCGCCCGCGAGCGACGCGAACGAGACGCCCCAGCGGCGGCCCCACTGAACGAGGGGTCGCGCCGCGGGCGAACCGCCGGTCACGCCCGCGACAGACGCTCGGCGATCAGACGCGCGATGTCGTCACGACGGAGGGCATCGACGCACTCCAGCACGTCGCGGGGCGCGTCGCGCGACCTGAGGTGCGCGCCCACCACGGCGAGGGCATTGTCCCGGACGGAGCCGTCGAGCGCGCAGATCTGGCGGAGGACCGCGGCGATCGAGCGATCGGCGGCGGCCACGCGCAGGATGGCGTCGAGGTACTCGTCGTCGACGGGCACCATCGCTACTTCACCCGCGCGCCGGAGGGCAGGTCGCGCTCCAGCGTCAGCACGGCGAGCTGGCCGTCGGCGGAACCGGCCAGGACCATCCCGTTCGACTCCACGCCCATCAGCTTGGCGGGCTCGAGGTTGGCCACGATCACCACCTTCTTGCCGACGAGATCGCCGGGCGCGTAGTGCTCGGCGATGCCCGCCACGACGGTGCGCTCGTCCGCGCCGAGCCCCAGGGTCAGCTTGAGCAGCTTCTTCGACTTCGGCACGGCGGTGGCCGCCTTCACCTCGGCCACGCGCAGGTCCAGCTTCGCGAAGTCGTCGAGGGACACGCGGGCCGGCCCGGGCGCGGCGGCGGACGCCGCGGGGGTCGACGTCGCAGCCGGGGTCGTCGTGTCGACCCGCGGGAAGAGGCCGGTGAGCTTCTGCACCGTCGTGCCGGGCGTGAGGCGCCCCCACTCCGCGTCGGCGAGCCTGGGCTCGCCGCGCTGGCCGACGCCCGCGCGGATGCGCGCCGCCGCGTCGGGCACGAAGGGCGCGAGCACGATGCCGAGACAGCGCAGCGCCTCCGCCAGCGTGGCGAGGATCGCGGACAGGCGCGGCCGCTTGGTCTCGTCCCTGGCGAGCGTCCACGGCTGCTCGCTGTCGACGTAGCGGTTGAGGACCCCGAGGAACTCCCACAGCGCGGCGAGCGCGCGATGGAAGGCGAACTGGTCCATGGCCGCCGTCATCTCGGCGCGCGCCTTGTCGAACGCGGCGCGCACGGCGAGGTCCGCCTCGGCCGGAACCGTCGCGGCGGGCACGGCGCCGCCACCCAGGTTCACGACGAGCGTGCTGGCCCGAGCGACGAAATTGCCGAGGTCGTTCGCGAGGTCGGCGTTGAGCCGGCCCACCAGCGCTTCCTCCGAGAACGACGCGTCCAGACCGAACGGCATCTCGCGCATCACGAAGTAGCGGAACGCGTCGTTGCCGTACTTCTCGGTGAGCGCGAGCGCTTCGACGACGTTGCCCACCGACTTCGACATCTTGCCGCCGCCCAGCCCCCAGTAGCCGTGGACGTTCAGGTGGCGGAACACGGGCAGACGCGCTGCCTTCAGCATGCACGGCCAGTAGATGGCGTGCGGCTTGAGGATGTCCTTGCCGATCAGGTGCTGCACGTGTGGCCAGAACTCGCGCACGCGCTCACCGCCGGCGCCCTCGTCGTAGGGATTGCCGAGGGCCGAGACGTAGTTGATCAGCGCGTCGAACCAGACGTAGGTCACGTACTTGTCGTCGAACGGGAGCGGGATGCCCCACTCCAGGCGCGTGCGCGGCCGGCTGATCGACAGGTCCTGCAGCGGCTCGCGCAGGAAGCCGAGGATCTCGTTGCGGTAGCGCTCGGGGCGAATGAGATCGGGCTGCTCCTCGATGTACGTCACGAGCCAGCTCTGGTACGTCGACATCCGGAAGAAGTAGTTCTCCTCCTCGATGTACTGGAGCGGCGTCTGGTGATCGGGGCACTTGCCGTCCACGATCTCCTTCTCGGTGTAGAACCGCTCGCAGCCCACGCAGTACTGGCCGCCGTACTTCCCGAGGTAGATCTCGCCCGCGTCCCACAACACCTGGAGGACCTTCTGCACGACGGCCTTGTGCCGCGGCTCCGTCGTCCGGATGAAGTCGTCGTTGCTGATGCCGAGGCGACGCCAGGTCTCGCGGAAGGCGCCCGCGATCTCGTCGGTGTAGACCTGCGGCGCGACGCCCGCCTTGGCCGCCGCCTGGGCGATCTTGTCGCCGTGCTCGTCGGTGCCGGTGAGGAGCCACGTGCGGTCACCACGCAGGCGGTGATAGCGCGCCATGGCGTCGGCCACGATCGTGGTGTACGCGTGCCCGAGGTGCGGGCGGGCGTTCACGTAGTAGATCGGGGTGGTCAGGTAGAACGGCGCGCTCACGACTTCTTCAGCTGCTCCTGGACGTGCGGCCGGCCTTCCCACGTCAGCTGGGCGAGGGGCACCTCGGCCTCGGTCCCGTCGGGAAAGCCCACCACCACCGCTTGCTTGAGCACGCGCAGCGAACGGACCTTGCCCGTCATGCACCCCTGCGCCCCGCAGTCGGCCTGGCACGCCGTGTTGACCTTGGGCAGGTACGTGCGCAGCTCCTGGTAGGTCGAGAACTCGTAGAGCAGGCAGCACTTCAGACGACCGCAGTTGCCGAGGAGCCGGCTGTCCGTCAGCGGCATGTCCTGGGCTTTGGCCATCTTCACCGAGATGGGCTCGAAGGTCTTGAGGTGCGAGCTACAGCAGAGCTGTCGCCCGCAGGGCCCGATGC
>JBKPPN010000431.1:0-8533 GCA_046733575.1 Candidatus Methylomirabilota bacterium
GCTACCGACGGGCCGGTCGGCCGGGGCCCGTCGCGGGCCCGTCACGTCAGACCACGCCCTGGACGACGAGGGCGCGGGCGATGGCGTGCGGGTCGGGGCGCAGCTCTCCCGCCGCGTACTTCTGGCGCAACGGCTCCACGCGGTCCAGGCGGACGTCGGGAACGGCGAGGGCGAGGCGTCGAGCTTCCTGAAATGCCTGGGCTTGTTCGGACATGCTGACGCTGTCGCCCGTCGGCTGAGAGGCGGTACCCCCCTTGACCGGGGGTGAGGCTGCACGGGCGCCGCGAGTCGGCTCGAGCGCCGATGGCCCTCCGGACTGGATGTCCTGGATGTCCATGACTGTCCCTTCTCCCTCTCGCCTCGAGCTGGTGGGAGGCAAAAGAGGTGATCGGCACGTCCCTGTGCGATCCTCAGGGCGTTCATCACTTTGTCGTTCCCGTCCGCTGGGCCTGGTCCAGGTATGCGCGGAGCATCGCGCCCAGGCCGATCCCGCCGTGGCGGGCGAGGTGGACGGCCAGCATCTCGTCGTGGAGGTCCTGGTACATCTCGCGGGCGCCGTCATGCTCGTCGCTCGCCGGGATGGTCTTGCGGAGGCCCTTCAGGATCTGGCCGAGCAGGAGGGCCTCGAACTGCTCGGTGACGGGGCCGTCGGCTCCTGGGCGAGCGGCTGACGTCAACGGGGCGGCGTCCGCGCTGACCGTGCTGCCGATCGCGAGGGGACCCGGGATCGTCACATGATCTCCAGGTCCGCGTTCAGGGCGCCCGCCCGCTTGATGGCCTGCAGGATGGCGATGAGGTCGCGGGGCGTGGCGCCGATGGCGTTCAGCGCGGACACGACGTCGCCGATGGACGCCCCGCTGTTGACCACGGCGAGGCCGACCTTGTCCTCGGCAATCCCGATGTCGGTCCGGGGGACCATCTGCGTCGTGGCGCCGGGGGGCGCGAACGGCAGCGGCTGCGAGACCTGCAGCTCCGATTTGATGTGGATCGACAGGTTGCCGTGCGAGACGGCCACCGTCGAGATGCGGACCTGCTCGCCCATGATCACCGTCCCCGTGCGCTCGTTCACGACCACCTTGGCGGGAGCGTCGATGGGCAGCGTCACCTGCTCGACCCGCGACACGAACTCCACGAGGCGCGCCTGCTCGGGACCCGGGACGTCGACGACGACGTTGGTCGAGTCCGCGGCCTGCGCGATGGGCCGCGCGAACGAGGTGTTGATGGCCTGGGCCAGGCGGGCGGCGGTCGTGAAGTCGGGATAGAGGAGCGCCACCGTGAGGCGCTGGGGATTGACGGGCATCGGCACCTCGCGCTCGACGGTGGCGCCGCCCACCACGCGCCCTGCGGTGGGGTGGTTCTTCTGGGCGGTCTCGCCCGTGCTGCCCGCCGTGACGGAGAACCCGCCGCCGATCGACACGGCGCCCGACGCCACCGCGTACGTCTGGTTGTCCGGACCGAGGAGCGGGGTCATCAAGAGCGTGCCGCCGAGCAAGCTCGTGGCATCGCCGATCGACGACACGAGGACGTCGAGCGTCGTCCCCGGCCGCGCGAAGGCGGGGAGCTTGGCCGTCACCATCACCGCCGCGACGTTCTTGGTGTCGAGCTGGCCGCGGCGGTCGAGCGGCACGTTGACACCCGAGCGCAGGAGCAGGTTTACGAGCGACTGCACGGTGAAGAACGACGACTGGCGCCGGTCGCCGGTGCCGTTCAGGCCGATCACGATGCCGTAGCCGTAGAGCTCGTTGTCGCGCACGCCGACGATCCGTCCCACGTCCTTCACGCGGGCCGACGGCAGCGACTGCGCCGCGGTGGAGCCCGGGGCCGCGACGAGCACCAGCGCGCCCGCGATGCAGGCCTGCGTGACCACGATGGCGAGCGTCGACCAGCCGGGTACGCGGCGGCGAGCGTCGGTCATCAGAACAACCCGAAGAAGTCGAAGATGCGCTGGAAGAGGCCCGGACGCTGCCGGTCGGAGACGGAGCCGCGACCCTCGATGCGGACCTCGGCATCCGCGACGAAGGCGGACTTGACGGTGTTGTCCGCGGCGACGTCGTACGGGCGCACGATGCCGCTCAGCACGATGGTCTGTTGCTCGTCATGGACGACGATCAGGCGTCGGCCTTCGATGAGCAGGTTGCCGTTCTCGAGCACGCGCATCACGCGGGCGGTGATCTGGGCGGTGGCGCGATCGGTGCGGGTGGTGCTGCCGTTGCCGTCGAAGTTCGACGACCCCGACCCGGAGGTCTTCAGGCTGAAGCGCAGGTCGTTGAGCCACTTCGGATACTCGACGCGCGGCAGATCGACCTGCCCGTTGAAGGCGGAGTCGCGCTTGAGCTTCGTCTCGCCCGTCTTCTCGCCGCTCGACTCCTCGTCGACGACGATGGTCACGAGGTCGCCCGCGCGAAGCGCGCGCGGGTCGGAGACCAGGCTGCCCGCGCTCTGGCTCCAGAGCGACTGCGCCCCCGCCGGCGCGACGCTCGCGACGGTGAGGGCGAGGGCGACGGGGAGACAGCGGCTAGAACGCGATCCGGACGGTCCGATCATCCTCGACTCTTCCTGCCATCTCCTTGTGCGACGTCTGGTTCACCACGCGGATGGTGTCGCCCACCGCGCCGTCTTCCGAGGCGATCCCGCGCGCCGCCACGCGAAAGCCGCGTCCCTCCACGAGGAGCGTCACGACGGCTCCGCGTCGCACCGCGCGCGGGGGCGCCACCGCGGACGACGTCACCGGCTCGCCGTGCGCCATGGCCCGCGTGGCCTCCTTGCCCACGGCGCCCCCCAGGTCGCGGAGCGCGCCCACGGGCAGCCGGTCGAAGGGGCGACGCTCGGTCCGGACGTCCGTCGCGGTGAGGACGGTGCGTGGCGCGAGGTCGCGTGCCGCGATGACGACCTCGTGCTGGCTGTTGATCCGGAAGGTCGCGGTGGCGCTGCGGGTCGCGCGCATCCCGGCGCGATCCTGGCTGACCGCCTCGATGAGGACGGTGACGGGCCCGCCGCTGAGCGAGCCCGACTGCAGACTGACCGTCGTCGTCACGTCGCCGGCGGGCAGGAGGAGCTCGCGCGGCGCGGCGAGCAGCTCGATGGCGTTGCGGTCGACGTCGCGGGCCACGCGGGCGGCGAGCCAGTCGCGCGCAAGCGCCGCCACGGCCTCGGTGCTGAGCCGCGGCGGCTCGGCTGCGCGCTCGGTCGGCCGGTCGGGAGCGGAGCCGGAGGCGTGAGAGGCGGCGAGCGCCGCGATGGTCATGCTGACCAGGAGCGCGAAGATGAGGGCGGGCGCGAGCCGCCGGATCATTGCCGGACGTTGTTGGCGAGCGCGAGCATCTCGTCGGCGGTCTTGATGGCCTTGCTGTTCACCTCGAAGGCGCGCTGGGCCGCGATCATGTTCACCATCTCCTCGACCACGGACACGTTCGACGACTCGAGGAAGCCCTGCCCGATGGAGCCGAAGCCCTGCTGCGCGGGCTGACCCGTGGTGGCGGCACCCGAGGCCTGCGTGGGCAGGAGCAGGTTGCGCCCGATGGCGTTGAGCCCGGCGGGATTCACGAACCGCGCGAGCTGGATCTGGCCGACCTGGGTCGGATTCGGCGACGTCGCGGTGGTGATCGAGACGGTCCCGTCCGAGCCGATGCTGATGTTCTGCGCGTCCTGGGGCAGCGTGATGGCAGGCTGCAGCACGAGCCCGTCGGAGTTCACGATCTGTCCCTGGCTGTCGCGCTTGAATGCGCCCGACCGCGTGTACGCGAGCTGTCCGTCGGGACGGACCAGCGAGAAGAACCCGTCGCCCTCGATCACGAGATCGAGGGGGTTCTCCGTCTGCTGGAAGTTGCCCTGGGCGAAGATCTTCTGCGTCGCGACGGGCCGCGTGCCGTGACCGACCTGCACGCCGGTGGCGATCTCGTTGGAGCCGGAGCGCGTGCCCGCCGGGCGCATCGTCTGATAGAGCAGGTCCTGGAAGTCGACGCGGCTGCGCTTGAAGCCCGTGGTGTTCACGTTCGAGAGGTTGTTCGCGATCACGTCGAGGTTCAGCTGCTGCGCCTGCATGCCGGTGGCCGAGGTGAACAGCGCGCGGATCATCGAGTCTCCTTAGCTCAGGTGCGCGGCACGTCGTTGACGGCGCGACTCAGGGTCTCGTCCACGCCCTTGGCGGCGCGCTGCGAGGCCTCGTACACGCGGAGTGCGTCCACCATCTCGACCAGCGTGAGCACGGCGTTGGTGTTGGACTGCTCGACCACGCCCTGGCGCACGCCGGGGTTCTTCGCGTTGGGCAGGTCGGTGCCGACGGGCGGGATGAACCGCGTGCCGCCGTCACGGATGAGCTGGTCGCGACGCGCGACCTCGGTCACCCACATCGTGGCCACCATCTCGCCGTCGACGCTGATGGTGCCCGCGTCGTCGATCTCGAGCGTGCCGCGGTCGGGCAGCTTGATGGGACGACGGCGCGTGTCCAGCACGGGTGTGCCGTCGGCCGTCACCAGCGCCCCGTCGCGGCCACGCATGAAATTGCCGGCACGCGTGAGCCTGGGATCCGTCGCGCTGCCGATGACGAAGAAGCCCGGGCCGTCGATGGCGACGTCGAGTGCGTTGCCCGTGTCGCGCATGGCGCCGGGCGAGAAGTCGGTTCGCGTCTGCGACTGCGTCTGGGTCGTCAGGGGTGCCGCCGGATCGGTAGGGGGAACCGACCCGACGGCGCGGGGAGAGGTAAGGAGCTGAACGAACGACAGGTGCTCGGTCTTGAAACCCGCCGCCGCGACGTTCGCGAGATTGTTGGCCAGCACAGCCAGCCGCTCGCTCTGCGCGTCCATGGCGGAAGCTGCGGTTCCCAGACCGCTCACGATGGCGTCCATCCACGCCCACGCACAGCAACGCCGCTGCCACGCGTAACCCGTTGCTTTCGTTGACCGGCGCCGCGCTCGACGTTCAGTCGCGACGGCGCGCGCTGCCGGACCGCGGCAGATGATGCCGGTTTCCCGCAGGCGCGGCCTCGACGGCCGCGCGTTCATGGCCGGGAGAGGGCGTGGGCGCGCCGCGCCCTCTCCGAGTCATGTGTACGAAGTCACGCGACGGCCAGGGCCGCGGCGAGGTCGCGGAAGGCGCGCAGTCGGTTGGTACCGGGCGCGGCCTCGAGGGTGCGAGTCGCGAGCGCCAGGACGGTGACCGCGTGGGTCCAGGCGGTGAAGGGGCCACGCGGGCCGCGGACCATCGCGCTGAAGAAGGGGCTCGTCTTCTCGAGCACCGCGACGAAGAGCGACGACGTCAGGCTCCAGAGCGGGCGCGAGAGGCGGGCGGCGTCGATGCGGGCGCGAAAGGCCTTGGCGTCGACCGGATCGCCGCGATCGAACCGCGCGACCCAGATGCGGGCCCGTGGCGCACCGGCGACGGCGCCCACGAAGTCGAACATCCACGCGAAGCCGGGTGCGCTCACGGCCTCGAAGCGACGCGGGAAGGTGGGCCCGAGCTCGCGGGCGAGGGGCGCGCGCGACGTCTCGCTCGGTACGGCGATGCTCGTCACGCGGCGCCCCGGCAATGAGCGGTCGTAGCGCGCGCGCCTGGCGGGATCGCGGAGCGTCGCGTAGGCCGCGTTCAGCCGTTCCGCGGCGTGCGCGGTGCCGCCCGCGTCGGGATGGTGACGCTTCATCAGCGCGCGATACGCGGCGTGGATCACGACGTCCTCCGCCGCGGGATCGACCTGCAGGATCCGGTAGAGACTCGTCCCGTTGTCCATCCCCTCCCCCTCGTCGTGCCTCGCGCCGCTACCGATGACCCGGTCAGCGTTCCCCTGCGCCCCAGCAGACGGGTGGTTGACGGCGGCGTCAATTCACAACATTTAGGCGTCAGAGGCCAGAACCTGGGCAGCGGTGGGGGTGCGCGCCAGGCCCTCGGGAAAATTGACTTGCGGCGCGCGGGCCGCCTATTCTCGGCGGCACCGATGGATACGGCCGCGCCGCTGCGGGCCCCGCGACTCCTGGTCGTCGAAGACGATCCGGACCTGCGTGAGACGTGGGTCAGCGGGCTCGAGCGCGCGGGCTTCACCGTGAAGTCGGTCGACGACGGCGAGAAGGCACTCGCCACGCTCGCCAGGGAAGAGTTCGACGTCGTCATCCTCGATCTGAGGATTCCCCGCCGCGACGGCATCCAGGTCCTGCAGGGCATGCGGGCGGAGAACCTCGACGCCGAGGCCATCATCGTCACCGGCCACGCCGAGATCGAGACGGCCGTCGAGGCCCTGAAGCTGAAGGCGTTCGACTACATCACCAAGCCCTTCCGGATGGCGGAGCTCGTCCAGGTCGTCAGCCGCGCTTCCGAGCATCGGCGGCTCCGCCGGGAGAACCGCGTGCTGCGCCGGGCAGTCTCGCAGCACGAGCCGGAGCCCGTCATCCAGGGCTCGAGTCGCGCGATGGAGCGGCTCCTCGCCATGCTCGACCGGGCGGGACGCGCCAACTCGCACGTGCTCATCATCGGCGAGAGCGGGTCGGGCAAGGACCTGGCCGCGCGGACCATTCATCGCGCGAGCCAGCGGCGCGATCTGCCGTTCCTCGCCATCAACTGCGCCGCGCTTCCCGACGAGCTCCTGGAGTCCGAGCTCTTCGGCCACGAGAAGGGCGCCTTCACGGGCGCGGCGGGACGGCGGCACGGTCTGCTCGAGCTCGCCCACGAAGGCACGCTGTTCCTCGACGAGGTGGCCGAGATGACGCCGGCCATGCAGGCCAAGCTGCTGCGCGCGCTCGATCGCGGCGAGATCCGCCGCCTGGGCGGGGACCGCACGCTGCACGTCGACGTCCGCGTCATCGCGGCCACCAACAAGGACCTCACGCGCGCGGTGGCGACGGGCGAGTTTCGCCACGATCTCTACTACCGCCTCGGCGTCGTCGTCATCGAGGTGCCGCCGCTGCGCGAGCGCGTGGAGGACATCCCGCTGCTCGTGGAGCACTTCGTCCAGCAGGCGGTCGGGCCCGAGCAGCGGCCGGTGAAGCTTTCGTCCGACGCCATGACACTGCTCACGCGCTACCCCTGGCCCGGCAACGTCCGCGAGCTGCGCAATGTCATCGAGCGGTTGACCGTGCTCTCGTCGGGCTCGGAGATCACGGCCGCCGACGTCTCGCTGCACGTCGGCACGGCGACGCCCGGTGGGGAGACGGGACTGCCGTCGCTCGGCGAGATCGAGCGGCGACACATCGTCAAGGTACTGCAGCACACGGGCGGCAACCGTGCCCGCGCCGCCAAGATCCTCGGCATCGATCCCAAGACGCTCTACAACAAGCTCAAGTCCTACGACGCGCTGTCGGCGTAGCGACGCCGTCAGCGGCCGACGCGGATCGCGCGGTGATCCAGGCGCTCCGGACCACCGCGCAGCCGGTCGAATACGTTTCCGGTACGGGGTGATGCGGGCAGAGGTCACGGCCGGGCGACGAGCCCGGCCGTGGTATTTCAGCGCGCGGCGAGCACCTCGCGCAGGGCCCGGCGCAGGTCGTCCACGGCGAACGGCTTCGTGATGACCGGCGCCTTCATGGCGTCCAGGATCGCCTGGACATCGATCGAGAGGGACTCGCCGGTGCAGAAGATCACCCGCCCGTCGAGACGCGGGTGCTTTCGCCGGACCTGCTCGTAGAGTCCCGGACCGTCCAGGCCCGGCATGCGCACGTCGCTGATCACCACGTCGTAGGCGCCCGTCGAGAGCTTGTCGAGCGCGCGAAGCCCGTCCGCCGCCGTCTCCACGCGGTGCCCGTCGATCGCGAGCATGTCGCCCAGCATCGTGGCGACCTCGGGCTTGTCCTCCACGAGCAGGATCGAGGCTCCGCGGACGGCCGTGCTCGCATCGCGTCCGACGCGGGTGGCGGTGGCGCCGGGACGCGTGCGCACGGGCAGTAGCGCGTCGAGCAGGTCCTCGGCGGGCATGGCGGGGAGCGTGACCGTGAACGCGGCCCCCGCGTCGGGTGCGCTGGTGACCTTCACGACGCCGCCGTGGCCCTCGACCACGCTCTGCACGACCGTCAGCCCGAGCCCGGAGCCGCGCTTCGTCGACGAGGCATTGAAGAACGGCTCGAAGATCCGCGCGTGCAGGTGCTCGGGAATGCCGCGGCCGGTGTCCATGATCGTGATGGCGAGCCGGCTGGTGGCGTCGGAGTGCGCGCGGCACGTCAGCGTGCGCGGGCCTGTCGTGTCGAGCATCGCGTGGTGGGCATTCACGAGCAGGTTGGTGATGGCCTGACGCAGCTGCTCGCGATCGCCCAGCACGGTGGGCAGCGGATCGGTCACGTCCATCGTCACCGTGATGCCGTCCGCCTGGAGCGCCGGGCTGAGCGCCTGCAGTGCGTCGCGGAGCAGGCGCCCCACGTCGACCTTCTGCTGCTCGCGCGGCTGGCGCCGCGCCACCATCAGGAAGTCACGGATCAATCCCGCGCAGCGCTCGGTGGCGTGCACCACCTTCTCGGCGCGCTGGCGGAGCGGTCCGTGGTCGACGCTCTCCAGCAGGAGGTCGACCTGTCCCAGCAGGATGCCGAGGGGATTGTTCAGCTCGTGCGCGACGTTGCCCAGA
>JBKPPN010000432.1:0-12169 GCA_046733575.1 Candidatus Methylomirabilota bacterium
GGCCTACGGCGCCGCGCTGCGCACCAGTCCCGCCGCGCAGGCCCGCATCCGCGAGTTCGTGGCACGCCGAACGCGCGGCTGAGCGCGGGCGTCAGGCGACCGCGGCGCCGCGGTTGCGCTCGGCGTTCTCCTGGCAGCCGAGACACGTGAGCGCTTCGGGCACCGCGGCGAGCCGGGCCACCTCGATCGCGCCGCCACAGCGATCGCACGTGCCGTAGGTGCCGTCGTGGATCCGCTCGAGCGCGGCGGTGAGACGGTTCACGCGGTCCGCCAGGCGCTGGCGCGCGGTGAGGCTCATGTCCATCCGCTCGGTGGCCTGCGCCGCGTCGCCCTCGTCGAGCACGGGCGGTCCGACCTCGCGGGGGGCGTTGTCGTCCATGCGAGGGGTCAAGCCGAGATCGCGCAGCTTGGCGATCGCGTCGTCACGCTCGGTGCGCAGACGCTCCGCGACGACGCTGAGGGGCTCGGGCGCGGGCGGAGTCTTCCGCTCGTCCATCCGGCGCGGCGACGTGTCGGCATCGAGCTTCCCGGTGCCGCGCGCCGGCGTGCGGTCGGCATCCGTCTTCTGCTGATCGCGAAGCTTCTTGGCCATCGGGCTCCTCCTGTGCCGTGGCAGGAGGCGTAGCGAGATACGTGCCAGCGGACGGTCGCGAGCGATGGGTCAGCCGCGCAGCGCGGCCGTCGCGTCGGCGTCCACCTTGCCCGTCGTGTCGACGACCACGCCGTGCTCGCGTCGCGCGTAGTCGGGCGTGATCTTCTCGTTGCGCACGTCGGCCGCGACCCGCTCGGGATCGCGCGTGAAGGGATCGCCGTAGCCGCCGCCGCCTGCCTGCTCGTGCACCAGCACGTCGCCGGCGTGGAGCCGGTGGGCGAACTTCCCCGGCATGGCGCGCGTCTCGCCGCCCGCGTGGAGGACGTTGCGCGTTCCCGCCCCGGGCTTGCCGCCGCCCAGACCATAGGGCAGGAACTTCATTCGATCGGACCGCAGCTGCAGGTGCGCCTCGCGCGCGAGCACGGTGTAGTGACGACGGAGCCCGAGGCCGCCACGATAGCGACCCGCCCCGCAGCTGTCCGGCACGAAGCCATACTCCTCGATGCGGATGGGATGCTGCGCCTCCAGCACCTCGACGGGCGTGTTCGACATGTTCTGCGACGGGTTCGTGATCGCGTCGATCCCGTCCTTGTCGGGGCGCCCGCCCCACGCGCCGCAGATCATGTCGACGATGACGAAGGGGCGCCGATCGTCACGATAGCCACCCAGGGACACCACGGTGTTGCCGCCCTCGCCCGCCGCGGGCACGCGATCGGGCACGATCTGGGCAAGCGCGCCCAGCATGGTGTCGAGCACGCGGTAGCCCGTGAGCGCGCGGGCCGCGCACGCCGCGGGCAGGACCGGGTTGAGGACGGACGCTGCGGGCGCGATCACCTCGATGCAACGGAACACGCCCTCGTTGTTCGGGATGTCGCCGCGCAGCACCGAGCGCACGGACAGGTACGCGCACGACTTGGTGAACGACAGCGTCGAGTTGAGGGCGGCGCGGACCTGCGGCGACGAGCCCGTGAAGTCGCAGGTGAGCGAGTCCTCGTGCACGGTGATCGTCACCGTGATGGGAATCGGCGCGTCGCTCAGACCATCGTCGTCCAGGTGATCGGTGAAGCGCACGCGGCGCTTGGGCCACGTGCGGATGTCGGCGCGGGTCATCCGTTCCGCGTAGTCGATCAGCGCGTCCAGGTACGCGCGGGTCGTCGCGGCGCCGTGGCGCCGGAGCAGCTTGGTGAACTCGCGCTCGCCGACGCGGCACGCGGCGTACTGCGCACCGATGTCGCCGAGCACGCGGTCCGGCACGCGAACGTTCTTCTCGATGATGCGCAGGAGCGTCCGGACCGCCACGCCGCGCTCGTACAGCTTCACGGGCGGGATGCGCAGTCCCTCCTGGTAGATCTCGGTGGAGTCGCTCGCGTTGGAGCCGGCCACGCGCCCGCCCATGTCCGTCTGGTGCGCGATGACGACCGCGAAGCCCTCGAGGGCCGGCGCGCTGTCGCCGCCGTCGGCGGGAAAGAACAGGGGCAGGAACATGAACAGGTCGGGGATGTGCATCCCGCCCTCGTAGGGATCGTTCATCACGATGACGTCGCCGGGATGGATGTCACCCGCGAAGTGGCGCAGCACGCTCGCCATGGCGTCGGGGATGGCGCCCAGATGCTGCGCGATCGTGCGGGCCTGCGCGATCATCCGGCCCCGCGCGTCGCACAGCGCCGCAGAGAAGTCCATGACGTCCTTGACGATCTCGGACCGCGCCGTCCGGATGACCGTGTACGCCATGTCGTCGACGATGGAGTCGAGCGCGCTCTTCACGACCGCGAACGTGATGGGATCGAGACTCATGACGTCGATTCTAGGGCTTCGTTCACGCAAGTCGAGGGGGCGGCGCGACCGGGTCGTCCCGCCTCCGAGCCTCGGGCCGAGGGGTTTGGGGCGCCGTCGACGTCCCCCGACTGCAAGATCACCACGAGATTCCCGGCGGCGTCGGCGGCGACCTGGCAGTCGGGCGGCACCACGACGGTGGAGTCGTACGACTCGACGATGAGGGGACCGCGGTGCGGCGACGTGCCGATCGCGTCGCGTGCCACCACCGGCGTCTCGACGCGCGCGACGCCGCGCCCGAAGCTCACGGCCCGGACGTCGGCGGCCCGGGCCGACGTCGCGGTCGCCTTGAGCGCGCCCAGGTCCAGTCGGTGACGACGGACGCCGGTCGCGACGAGGCGGACGTTGCCGAGCTCCACGGGTCCGCCGGTGGCGGCCCCGTACGTCGTCGCGTACTCGCGCGCGAACGCTCGCTCGAGGCCACGCACGGCCTCGGCGTCCAGCCGCTCCGTCGGCAGTGACACGGTCAGCTCCGAGCCCTGACCGACGTAGCGCAGATCCGCCTGCACGGCGAGCCGGACCGCGTCGCCGCCGTACCCCTCGGCCTGCAGCGTGGCGCGCGCCTGGCGCACCATGTCGTCGAGCCGCGCGTTGACGGCGTCGAGCGACAGCGTCACGAGCGGTGAGGCGGACGCGCGCACGAAGTGATGCTCGAGATCGCTGGCCAGCATGCCGACGGCGGTGAAGACGCCCGGCGCGATCGGCACCAGGACGCGCGGGATCTCGAGCGCGCGGGCGACGTCGACGGCGTGCACGGGACCGCTCCCGCCGAAGGCCACCAGCGTGAAGTCGCGCGGATCGCGGCCGCGCTCCACGGTGACGGCGCGGATGGCGCGCGCCATGTTCGCGTTGGCGACCTCGCGGATGCCGTGCGCCGCGGCGTCCGGGTCGAGGCCGAGCGGCTCGGCCACCGTGCGAGCGATGGCGGCTCGCGCGCGGCCGGCGTCCAGCGGTCGCTCGCCGCCGGCGAGATAGGCGGGGTTCAGGTAGCCGAGCACGACGTTGGCGTCGGTCACGGTGGGGCGCTCGCCGCCCAGGCCGTAGCACGCCGGCCCGGGCACGGCGCCCGCCGACTCCGGTCCGACGCGCAGCAGACCGCCGGCGTCGATGAACGCGATCGAGCCGGCGCCCGCCCCGACCTCCGCGATGTCGATGGCCGGGACCTTCAGCATGTAGCCGCCCGCCTTGATGAACCGGCTCGACGTGCTGATGCCTTCCCGGAACTCGTACTCCGACGTCAGCGAGACGCGGCCCTCTTCCACCAGCGAGGCCTTGGCCGTCGTGCCTCCCATGTCGAACGCGATCAGGTTGCCATGTCCGGTCATCGTGCCGAGCCGCGCCGCGCCCGCCACGCCGGCGGCGGGCCCCGAGCCGACCGCGAACACCGGACGCTCGGCGGCCTGCGCCGCACCCATCACGCCGCCGTTGGATGCGACCACGAGCAGCGGCGCGCGGATCCCGAGATCGGCGAGCGACGCGGACAGCCGCGCGAGATACCCCTGCATGATGGGCAACAGGTACGCGTTCACCACCGTGGTGCTGGTCCGCTCGTACTCCTTGATCTCCGGCAGCACGCGGTACGACGCGGTGACGTCGAGGCCGGGATAGCGCTCACGCAGCACGCGCTCGGCCTCGACCTCGTGGAGGGGATTCAGGTACGAGTTGATGAAGCAGACGGCGATCGACGTCACGCCCTCGGCGATGAGCCGGTCGGCCGCGTCGACGAGACCCGGCCGGTCGAGCGGCCGGATCACGAGGCCGTCGGCCCCGATGCGCTCGTCGACCTCCAGGCGCCAGCGACGCTCCACGAGCGGCACCGGCTTGTCCCACTGCAGATCGTAGAGGTCCGGCGTGCGGATCCGGCCGATCTCCAGCACGTCGCGGAAGCCGCGCGTGGTGACGAGGCCCGTGCGCGCGCCCTTCTTCTGCAGGATCGTGTTCGACGCGACGGTGGTCCCGTGCACGACCTCGACCACGGACTCTGGTGGAATGTGGGCGCCGCGCAGCACGTCGGCGAGCCCCTCGACGACGGCGAGACCGGGATCGTCGGGCGTGGACGACGTCTTGTTGACGATCAGCGTGCCGTCGGCGCGCGCGACCACGATGTCGGTGAAGGTGCCGCCGATGTCGACGCCGACGCGGACCGGCGCAGGGGACATGCCGGCTACTCTGTCGGCGCGTGGCGCGCGCGTCAAGCGGGCGGCGCGCGCCGCGCGGGCGCCGGGCGGCGCACCGCTTGCAATACACGGTGCGCATGTCGACGGTTGCACGACCGTCGGTCCGGGCGTCGGTGCCTCGGGACCGCGCCGACCTCCAGGCCGCGTACGTCGACGTTCGCGCGACCACGGAGCGTCTGTGCGCGCCGCTCGTCACCGAAGATTACGTGTTACAGGCGATGCCGGATGTCAGCCCGACGCGCTGGCACCTCGCGCACGTCACGTGGTTCTTCGAGACGTTCGTGCTCGCGCCGCACGCGCCGGACTATCGCTCGCCGAACCCGGCGTACCGGTACCTGTTCAACTCGTACTACAACGCCGTGGGACCGCAGTTCGACCGTCCCAGTCGCGGTCATCTGTCGCGGCCCACCGTGGCGGAGATCTACCGGTACCGGGCCGCTGTCGACGAGGCGATGGCGCGACTCCTTCACCTCGCGGATCCGGCCGACGTCGCCGACGTCGTCACGCTCGGTCTCCACCACGAGCAGCAGCACCAGGAGCTGATCCTCACCGACATCAAGTTCAACCTCGGCGTCAATCCGCTGCGCCCCGCCTATCACGACGTCGCCATCCCGCGCGGGACGCGGGCGGCCGCGATGGACTGGGACGTCCACGCCGGCGGCCTCGTCACCATCGGCCACGACGGGGTGGGCTTCGCGTTCGACAACGAGGGTCCGCAGCACGAGGTCTACCTGCAGCCGTTTGCCCTAGGAACGCGGCTGGTCACCAACGGCGAGTACCTGCAGTTCATGGGCGACGGCGGCTACGCGCAGTGGTCGCTGTGGCTCTCCGAGGGCTTTCGCGTGGCGCAGGAGCGCGGGTGGCGCGCGCCGCTCTACTGGGAACAGCGCGACGGGGTGTGGTGGACGCACACGCTCTCCGGTGCGATGCCCGTCGATCCGCACGCGCCGGTGACGCACGTCTCGTACTACGAGGCCGACGCGTACGCGCGGTGGCGGTCGGCGCGCCTCCCCACCGAGCAGGAGTGGGAGCACGTCGCACGCGACGTGGCGCTCGACGGTCACCTGCAGGACCGCGGCATCTTCCATCCCCTGCCCGCGACCGACGACGCGAGTCAGCTCATCGGCGACGTGTGGGAGTGGACGGCGAGTCCGTATGTCGCGTACCCTGGGTTCCGCACGGTGCCCGGTGCCCTCGGCGAGTACAACGGCAAGTTCATGGTGAACCAGATGGTCCTGCGCGGTGGATCGTGCGCCACGCCGCGGTCGCACGTCCGCGCGACCTATCGCAACTTCTTCCCTCCCGATGCGCGCTGGCAGTTCTCGGGCATCCGCGTCGCGCTCGACGTCTGAGCCCGGCGCGCGCACCACCGCGCGCGGCACGACGGAGCGCCATCGTCCGCGTGCGAAGGATGCCCTCCGCTCGCGATTCGTCCTCGACGTGCACGTCGACGCGCGCGCCCTCGACCGCGCGCTGGCCCGCGACGTCCGCGATGGGCTCACCGCGACGCCCAAGACGCTCCCCCCGAAGTACTTCTACGACGCGCGAGGCTCCGTGCTGTTCGAGCGCATCACCGAGCTCCCGGAGTACTACCTCACGCGGGCCGAGGCGGACATCCTGGAGCAGATCGTGCCGACGCTCATGCAGACGCTCGCCCCGCGAGACATCGTCGAGCTCGGGGCCGGCGCCGGCGTCAAGATCCGGCGCTTCCTGGACGCGGGCGTCGCGCGGCCCGGCCCGCTGCGCTACGTGCCGTTCGACGTCGACGCCAAGACGACACGCACCGCCGCCCGCGCTCTGCTGCGCGATTATGTGCCGCTCACGATTCACGGCCTGATCGGTGACTTCGAGCGTCACCTCTCGCGCGTGCCGCCGCCGGACGGCCGGAGGCTGGTCCTCTTCCTGGGCAGCACCATCGGCAACCTGGACGCACCCGCACGTCAGGCGATGCTCGAGCAGATCCGCGGTCTCATGCGCGACGGCGACCGCCTCCTCCTCGGCGTCGACCTGGTGAAGGACATCGACACGCTGAACGCGGCGTACGACGACGCGGCGGGCGTGACGGCGGAGTTCAACCGCAACGTCCTCCGTGTGATCAACCGCCGGCTCGACGCCGACTTCCGGCCCGACGCGTTTCGCCACGTCGCCTTCTACAACGGCGAGGCGAGCCGCATCGAGATGCATCTCGCGCCCGACGCGCCGCAGGTCGTTCGCATCCGCGGCCTCGGCATGACGGTGCGCATCGCGGCCGGCGAGAGGATCTGGACCGAGTCGTCGTACAAGTTCACGCGCGCGTCGGTGACGGCGATGCTGGCGAAGGCGGGTTTGCCGCTGCACGCGTGGTACACGGATCGGGGCGCACGCTTCGCCCTCGCGCTGGCGGGCTGACGGATGCACGCCGACCTCGTGCCCGGCGGCCAGTTCCCCGATCTGACGCTGCCCGACCACCGCGGCCAGCCCGTGACGCTCTCGACGCTGACCGGCGGCTTCCCGCTCGTCCTCAGCTTCTATCGCGGCTACTGGTGACCGAAGTGTCAGTGCCAGGTCAGGCACCTCACGGAACTGCAGGACGAGCTGGCCGTGAACTACTGTCATCTCGCCGTGGTCAGCACGGACCCGCTGGAGGTCACCGCGGCGTTCCGCGCCGGACTGGGCGCGACGTTCACGTTCCTCAGCGATCACGCGCGTACCGCGATCGAGGCGCTCGACATCGTGGAGGTGACCGCCCCGGGCTTCCCTCACGGCAACGTCGCGGTGCCGTACACGTTCTCGCTGCTGCCGGACCTCCGCATCCACGCCGTCTACAACGGCTGGTGGTTCGTGGGGCGCCCGACGGTGGAGGAGCTGCGGCGTGATCTCAGGGCGATGATGCAGGCGTGTCGGTCCGACTTCACGTACGGGACCTGACCACTCCGACTCCGCGCGTCCTCTACGTGCACGACGACCTCAGCACCGAGGTCAGCGCGGCGCACGGCGCCGACTCCGAGGCCGCCCGTCTCACGCGCGAGCTCCTCGCGCTGCTGCGTCGCGACTCGCGCATCGTGGTGCTCACGCTGGACGAGCAGCTCGACCACGTCATCGCGCATGGTCCGCACGACCCGTTCGCGCTCGCCGTCGGGATCGGCGCGGCGGGCGAGCGCGTGGCGCGCGCGCTGCACGCCCGCGCGGGATGGTTTCCCACCATCACGCGCGTCGACGTGACGCGCGAGGAGCAGGACGACGGGAGCTACCGCCTGGTCAGCCCGAACGGCCAGCCCGTCGACGTCCAGCTGGCGGGGATGGCGCCGGCCTCCTCCATCGCCGTCGTGGACGACACGGTGTTCTCGGGACTCACGATGCGCGCGGTCGTCGCCGCGGTCGCTTCCGTCGTGCCGTCGCGGACGCACGCCTTCTGTCTTCGCGCCGTCGCCGAGTCGCTCGACGGCGTGCGCGCGATCTGCCCGGTGACCGCGGGGGTGGCGGCCAGGGGCCGCATCCTGGACGACGTGAGCTTCATCAACGCCAGCGGGCTGGCGCGCCGGGGCGCGATCCGGCGCGCCGGCGCGCCGCCGCTGGCGTTCTTCGAGCGCGAGGAGTGGATGCGGGCGTGGTTCCCCGGTTATGCCGACGACGTCACGCGGCTCTGCCGGCAGCTGAACGCCCGGCTGGTCCCCTGACGTCACACACCACCTCGTACCACTCGCTGCGTCCCGACTCGAGGCCCTCCAGGCGCTCCCGGGTGTCCGCGAACTCCGGATCCTGATGCCACGCCTCCCAGTGGGCACGCGTTTCCCACGTCCCCACGAGGATGCGGCGGTTCGCGTCGTCGAGCGGGATGAGGATCTGGCCGCCGATCCAGCCTTCCTGACTGCGCGCCCCTTCCAGGCGCTTGCGCATCGCGGCGTCCCACTCGGGCTCGTTCCCGGGCTTCAAGCTGACGTGCGTCACGATGGTCATCATGTGGTGGCCCTCCCCGCCGAGGGCGCGGCAAGGCGGATGCCATCGAGCCCACCGCGACGGAGCGGCGCGGTCACGGTGTCCTGAGCGCCTCCGGAATCACGACGCGGTCCAGTCCCTCGAAGAGGACGTGAATGGCCACCGCCATCAGCGCCGCGGGAATCGCGCCGGCCATGATCGTCGTCACGTCGTTGACGGCGAGCCCGCGCACGATCAGCGTGCCGTAGCCGCCGCCCCCGATGAAGGCGGCGAGCGTCGCGGTGCCGACGGTGAGCACGGCCGACGTCTTGATGCCGGCCATGATGTTGAGCGCGGCGAGCGGCAGCTCGATGCGGCGCAGGCGCTGCCACGGTCCGAGCCCGAGCACGCCGGCCATCTCGACCAGCTGTCGGTCGAGTCCGGCCAGTCCGGTGTACACGCCGCGCACGATGGGCAGGAGCGCATAGAGGAAGAGGGCGACGAGCGCCGGCGTCTTGCCGATCCCGAAGAGCGGGATCATGAAGCACAGCAGCGCGAGAGCGGGAATGGTCTGCAGCACGCCGACGCCGAGCAGCTCCAGCTGTCCGAGGCGCGGGAGACGCACGGCGAGGATGCCGAGGGGCACGCCGATCGCCGCCGCGCACAGGACCGAGACGAGCACGAGCGCGGCGTGATCGACGGTGAGCCGGGCGAGCTCGTGCGCGAGCGTCGTCCGCGCGCTGCCGGATTCGCGCACGCCGAGAAACTCCGCGGCCACCGCGGCGAAGCTGCGGCCGTCGAGGTCCACCCGCGCGTTCAGCCGCGACATCGTGCGGTCGTCGATCCGTCCGCCCAGTGCCTGCTGGAGCCGGGCCCACGTGCGCGGGAACCGTGCCGTGAAGTCGCGCCGCGCGAGGAAGGCGGCCGCGTACTCCGGGAAGAACCGGCGATCGTCCCGCAGGACGACGACGTCGACGCGGGTGAGCTGTCCGTCGGTCGAGAACACGTCGATGATGTCCGTCTTGCCGCTCGTGAGCGCCGTGTAGGCGAGGGCGTGCTCCACCACGCGAACGTCGGCGAGGCCCAGGCCGTACGCGTCGCGCAGGCCCGGCCAGCCGTCCGCGCGCTCGAGGAAGCCGGAGCTGAACGCCGCCGTCAGCTCGGGATGGCGGCGGAGGTCGCTGATCGTCTCGAGGCCGAGACCTCGGGCACGATCGCGGCGCACCGCGAGGGCGTACGTGTTGGCGAACCCCAGCGGCTCGCCCAGCACGAGGCCGCGCGCCGCGAGTGGCCCGCGCAGATCGTCGACCGTTTTCAGCCCCGGGTCCTTGAGCACGGCGCTCGCGATCGTCCCCGTGTACTCGGGATAGAGATCGATGTCGCCGTGCTCGAGGGCGCGGTACGTCACGCCGGTTCCGCCGAGCCCGACCTTCCGCTCGACGGTCGCCTCGCCCGCCGTCTCGATCACCCGCGCCGCGATCTCGGCGAGCAGGTAGCTCTCGGTGAACGACTTCGAGCCGACGCGCACGACGGGCAGTGCGGCCAGCGCGACGAGCGCGACGACGCCGGCGATCACGTGCCGTCCCGCATCGCGGGGGGCGGCGCCTGAGCGCGCAGGAACTCGGTCACGAAGGGCGCGGCGGGGCGATGCTGCAGGTCGTCGAAGCTGCCGTCCTGCACGACGCGGCCCTGCGTCATGAGCGTGATGGTCTGGCCCAGCACGACCGCCTCGCGCACGTCGTGCGTCACCAGCACCACGGTCTTGGCCAGCGTGCGGAACAGCTCGCCGAGCTGCGTCTGCAGCTCCGCTCGCACGAGGGGGTCGAGGGCGCCGAGTGGCTCGTCGAGCAGCAGCACGGGCGGATCGAGCATGAGCGCGCGCATGAGGCCGACGCGCTGCCGCTCGCCGCCGCTCAAGCGCTGCGGCGGCCGCGCGAGCAGGGCGGGAGCGAGATCGACGAGGCTCGTGAGCTCGTCGATCCGCGCCGCGATCCGCGACGCGGGCCAGCCCTGCGCCTGCGCGGGCAGCGCGACGTTGTCGAACGCGGACAGGTGCGGGTAGAGCGCGCCCTCCTGCACCACGTAGCCGACCTGACGCGCGACCGCGGCGCGCGTCTCCGGCGTGACGGTGATCCCGGTCACCTCGATCGTGCCGCGGTCGGGGGGCAGCACGCCGAGGATCATCCGGACGATGGTGGACTTGCCGCACCCGCTCGTGCCCAGCAGCACGTGCGTCGTCCCTTTCGGCACCTCGAGCGAGACGTCGTCGACGGCGACGACGGCCCCGAAGGTGCGGGTGACGTTCCGCAGCACGATCACGCAACGAGTGTAGTCGGCCCGCGTCCTCGCCCGCTACTCGAGGCGCTATAATCCCCGCCTCGATGGCGCCGCCGTTCACCGCCGAGCACGAGATGCTGCGCAAGACCGTGCGCAGCTTCGTCGAGCGCGAGGTCGTGCCCCACGTCGACGCGTGGGAAGAGGCGGGGCAGATCCCGCGCACGTTCTGGCGGCGGCTCGGCGAGCTGGGCTTCCTCGGTCTCGACTTTCCCGTCGAGTACGGCGGCGGCGGGGCGGACTTCCTGGCCAGCGTGGTGCTGGGCGAGGAGATGGCGCGCTGTCGCTCCGGCGGCGTGGCCTTCAGCGTGCTCGTCCACACCGATATGTCGTCGCCGTGGCTCACCCGGTTCGGCACCGACGCCCAGAAAGGGCGCTTCCTCCCCGGCATCATCCGCGGTGAGACGGTGTGCGCGCTCGGCATCACGGAGCCGGGCACCGGCTCGGACATGGCGGCCATCACCACGCGCGCGGTGCGCTCGGGCGATCACTACCTCATCACGGGCAACAAGATCTTCATCACCAACGGCGTGTACGGCGATCTCTACTTCGTGGCCGCGCGCACGGCCCCGGCGACCGACGAGCGGCGGCATCACGGCATCTCGATGTTCCTCGTGGAGCGCGACCGTCCGGGATTCGCCGTCAGCCGCAAGCTCGACAAGCTCGGCATGCGCGCGTCGGACACCGCGGCGCTCTCGTTTCACGACACGCCCGTGCCGGCCGAGAACCTCCTCGGGGTCGAGGGACGCGGATTCCAGCAGCTCGCGGCGGGACTCCAGCGCGAGCGCATCCTCGCCGCGGTCCTGGCCCTGTCGGGCGCGACGCAGGCGCTGGAGGACACCACGCGGTTCCTGCGCGAGCGCTCGGCGTTCGGCGAGCCGCTCGCCAGGCGGCAGGCCTTGCGCCATCGCGTCGCGGATCTGGCCACCGAGGTCGCCGCAGCCCGGCAGCTCGTGTATCACGCGGCGGGGCTGTACGCGGCGGGCGAGGACTGCGTGACCGAGGTCTCGATGGCGAAGCTCCACGCCACCGAGGTCGCGAATCGGGTCGCGTACCAGGCGGTGCAGCTGCACGGCGGGTACGGGTACATGCGCGAGTTTCCCGTCGAGCGCTTCTTTCGCGACGTGCGGCTGTGGACGATCGCGTCCGGGACGTCCGAGATCATGCGCGAGATCATCGCTCGTCGGTTGATCTGAGGGGCGCTTCGTGCGGCGGCGCATCGCACGTGACGGGCGTGGAGGGCCGGGTGGCGGAGTGGGGCCTCTGGGCACGACCGTCTGTGGCTTCGGTGTGACGCTGGAGGCGTTCCCAACCCGTCCGTCGGCGGCCTCACCCTGCT
>JBKPPN010000433.1:0-5553 GCA_046733575.1 Candidatus Methylomirabilota bacterium
ACGTGCGGTCGCACGACGCCGTCGACACGCTGCTGCGCCCGCTCGCCCCCGCCGCGCGCACCCGGCTCGTCACCGCCATGCAGACGATCGAGCGCGTGCTGGGCGGCGCCCCCGACGAGCGGGCCGCGTACCTCCTGCGCCCGCCCGCGCCGGGCGACATGGGCGCCGTCGTCGCGCTGCACGGACGGATCTACGCCGAGGAATACGGCTGGGACGCGCGCTTCGAGGCGCTCGTGGCCGGCGTGGTGGCGCGGTTCGTCGAGCGGTTCGACCTCCGGCGCGAGCGCTGCTGGATCGCCGAGAAGGACGGCGAGGTGGTCGGCTCCATCTTCTGCGTGAAGCGCTCGTCCACCGTCGCGCAGCTGCGCCTGCTCATCGTCGATCCCCGTGCGCGGGGGCTCGGCATCGGTGAACGGCTCGTCGACGAGTGCGTGCGCTTTGCCCGGACCGTCGGGTACAGGCGAATGACGCTCTGGACCCAGAGCGTCCTGCTCGCCGCGCGACGCATCTACGCGGCGCGCGGCTTTCGCGTCATCGCCAGGGAGCGCTCGGCCGGCTTCGGCACGGCGCTGGTCTCCGAGACGTGGGAGCTCACGCTGTGACGCCACGGGCGACGCGCTGGCTCGCCATCGTCGCGGCCGCGACGATCAGCGTGCAGGTGGGCTCGGCGATGGTGGCCACTCGGTACGTCATCGACCAGACGGGGCCGGCCTCGCTCGCGCTCCTCCGCTACGCCATCGGTGTGGGCGTGCTCGCGCCGGTGGCCCTCGCCACCCGACCGCTCGTGCGCTTCGCCCGCCGCGATCTCGTTCCCATCGCGCTGCTCGGCATCGCGCAGTTCGGCATCCTGATCACGCTGCTGAACCTCGGGCTTCGCCTCGTGCCGTCGGCGCGCGCGGCGCTGATCTTCGCCACCGTGCCGCTCATCACCATGCTGTTCGCGGCCGCACTCGGCCACGAGCGGCTGACGTGGTGGAAGATCGCGGGCGTGGTACTGAGCATCGGGGGCGTCGGCATCGCCGTCGGCGAGAAGGCGTTCGACGGCGCGGCGCTCGCTCACGAGTGGATCGGCGATCTGCTCGTCCTGGCCAGCGCGGTCATCGCCGCCGTGTGCAGCGTGCTGTACCGGCCGTACGTGCAGCGCTATCCCGCGGCGCGGGTCAGCGCGCTCGCGATGCTGGCGTCGGTGGCGTTTCTCGCCGTGCCGGCGGCGGGGGAGGGCTTCTTCACGCACGTGCCGGTGTTCACGCCGCTCGGGTGGGGCGCCGTGCTCTTCATCGGGCTCGGCAGCGGCGTCGGCTACTTCCTGTGGCTGTGCGCCCTCGGCCACGCCGAGGCGACGCAGGTGACGGTGTTCCTCTCGCTGAGCCCGATCACGGCCGCGATCCTGGGCGCCTGGTGGCTCTCGGAGCGCGTGTCGACGGCGGCGCTCACCGGTCTCGCGGCCGTCGTGGCGGGACTCTGGCTGGCGCACCGGGGGCCGGGGCCGGCCCCCGCGCGCTCACGTCCGTCGGCGGTCAGCGACCCTGGAATTCCGGACGCCGCTTCTCCGAGAACGCCTTGACGCCTTCCTGGTAGTCCTGGCTGTTGAAGCACTCCGCGATGAGACGATCGAGCAGCGCGATGTCCCGCTCCGCGGCGGGACGGAGGAGCTGCTCGACGGTGTTCTTCGCCGACTTGATCGTCAGCGGCGCGTTGCGCGCGATCCTGGTCGCGTAGTCCCGCGTGAAGCTCTCGAGCTCCGCCTTCGGCACGACCTGGTTGACGAGACCCATGCGCCACGCGTCCTGCGCCGTGAAGTCCGTGCGGGCCGTGAAGAAGATCTCCTTCGTGTAGGCCGGCCCGACCAGGGCCATCAGCTTCTCCATGCCCTTGTAGTGGTAGCCCAGGCCGAGGCGCGCGGCGGGGACGCCGAAGCGCGCGTCGTCGGAGCAGATGCGCAGATCACAGCCGATGGCGATGCCGACGCCGCCGCCGATGCAGAAGCCGTGGATCATGGCGAGGAGCGGCTTGCCCAGCTTGTTGAGCGACTCCTGACCCTCCGACGAGATGCGACGGTAGTTCTCCTCGTCGGCCATGTTCTTGCGCTTGTCCTTGAACTGCGAGATGTCCGCGCCGGACACGAAGGCCTGCTCGCCGGCGCCGCGCAGGATGACCACGCGGATGGCCGGATCGGTGGAGAGGTCGCGCACGTACTCCGGCATCGTCTCCCACATCTCCTGGCTCACCGCGTTCCGCTTCTCGGGCTGATTGAAGATGATCCAGCCGATCGGCCCGTCCTTCTCGAGCAGCAGCTTCCGGTCACCCATGCGCGACCCTCCTCGCCCGGGATGGTAACATCCCGGCCATGACGACCACGCTGACGACCTACACGCTGCAGGACTTCCTCGCCGACACGCGCGCGACGCTCAAGGCCAAGGGCAGGCAGCACGGCCTCGCCGAGATCCGCTCGCATCTCGAGCGGCTCCTCGCGAACCCGCACCTGCTCGACGAGCACCTCGGCTCGCCGCCGCGCCACACCGAGCGGACGACGCTCGCGTACGATCCCGAGACGGACGTGCACGTGCTCGTGCACGGGCGCGCGACGGGGGGCAAGTCGGCGCCGCACGATCACGGTCCGTGCTGGGTCGTCTACGGAGCGTACAAGAACGCGACGCGCATGCGGCGCTGGCGTCGTGTCGACGGCGGAAGCGGGCCCGGTCCCGCCGAGCTGACGATGCAGAAGGACGTCTCGATGGAGCCCGGTCACGCCGACGCGTTCGCGGTGGGCGACATCCACTCCATCGAGTACGGACCCGACACGTTCTTCGTGCGCGTGACGGGCGGCGACGTCGAGAGCCAGAAGACGCTCCGCTACAACCTCGAGAAGAAGACGGCGGAAGTCCACGACCGCGGCCAGAACGGCCCCACCCCCGAGCTCATGCGGGGCATCAACGACGCGTTCAACAGCCGCGACGTCGACCGCATCATGTCGTTCTTCGCCGAGGACTGCACGTTCCTGATGGCGCGCGGCCCCGAGGCGGACGGTCGTCGCGTGCACGGCAAGGACGCCGTGCGCAAGGTGCTGGCCGACCGCTTCACGGTCATCCCCGACATGCGGTGGGACACGATCGACTCGTTCATCACCGGGACGCGCGCGGTGTCCGTCTGGGTGGTGAAGGGGAAGGGCCAGGACGGCGAGGCGCTGAACTATCGCGGCTGCGACGTCTACGAGTTCCGCGGCGACAAGATCCTGAACAAGGACACGTACTGGAAGCTCGTGGAGCACGCCGACCGGCTGTAAGGAATGCGGATCGCGACCTGGAACGTCAACTCGCTGCGCGCGCGCCTGGGGAAGGTGACCTGGTGGCTGGAGCGGGCGAGACCCGACGTGCTGCTCATGCAGGAGACCAAGCTCGCCGACGACGACGTGCCGACCGACGTCTTCGCGCAGGCGGGCTACGAGCTCGCCCATCACGGCGAGGGGCGCTGGAACGGCGTCGCCATCGCGAGCCGCGTCGGCATCAGCGACGTCGTGACGAACTTCGGCATGCCGCTCCGACCCGCGACGACGTCCGACGCCGGCGACGACGAGCCGCTCGCCGAAGCGCGCATGATGTCGGCCGTCTGCGATGGCGTCCGCATGGTCTCGATCTACGCGCCGAACGGCCGCGTGGTCGACTCGCCGTTCTATCACGCCAAGCTGGCGTGGTACGAGATGCTCGCGCGCTGGCTCGCCGACGCAGCTGATCCGCGCGCGGCGATGATGCTGGGCGGCGACTTCAACGTCGCGCCCACCGATGCCGACGTCTGGGATCCCAGGGCGTGTCACGGCGGGACGCACGTCTCGCCCGCCGAGCGCGCGGCGTTCATGCGCCTCTGCGAGTGGGGGCTCGTCGACGCGTACCGCCAGCATCACCAGGAGCCCGGGCGTTACACGTGGTGGGACTATCGCGCCGGCAACTTCCACAAGAACTTCGGGATGCGCATCGACCACCTGCTCGCGACCGCCTCGCTCGCCAAGCGCACCGTCGGCGCCGAGATCGACCGCGAGGCGCGCAAGGGCAAGCCCGTGCCGTCCGATCACGCGCCACTGCTGATCGACGTCGACCAGCCCGGCGTGCCGATCGACGCGGGGTGGGCCGGCGGCGACGAGCGCACCGCGGCCCGTCGAGCGCGCGGATGAACCGTTCGACTTCGTCACCGCGGCGATGAGCAGGTGACTCCAGGAGCCCGACGAGCATGAAAGCGATTCGCGTCACCGAGTACGGCGGCCCCGGCGTGCTGAAGCTCCAGGAGACGCCGCTGCCGCAGCCCGGCATGCACCAGGTCCTCGTCCGCAATCACGCCGTCGGCATCAATCCCGTCGACACGTACCTGCGCTCGAACACCGACGGCCGCGGTCCCAAGCTTCCCTACACGCCGGGGTCGGATGGGGCCGGCGTCGTCGAGGTGGTCGGCAACGGCGTCGGCACGGTGAAGCCGGGCGACCGCGTCTACTACGGCGGCTCCCTCACCGGCTCCTACGCCGACATGACGCTGTGCGATCCGGGCCAGGTGCATCCGCTTCCGTCGAACGTCAGCTACGCGCAGGGCGCGGCCATGAACGTCCCGTACGCGACGGCGTACCACGCGCTGTTCAATCGCGCGCACGGGCGTGCGGGCCAGACCGTGCTCGTGCACGGCGCCAGCGGCGGCGTCGGCATCGCGGCGGTGCAGCTCGCGCGCGCGGCGGGCATGACCGTGATCGGCACCGCCAGCACCGAGAAGGGCCGACGGCTGGTCAGCGAGCAGGGCGCGCATCACGTCCTCGATCACGGCCACGCCGCCTATCTCGACGAGCTGCTCAAGCTGACGAGCAGCCGCGGCGTCGACATCGTGCTGGAGATGCTCGCCAACGTGAACCTCCAGAAGGACCTGGGGATCATCACCACGGGCGGGATCATCGTCGTGATCGGCAACCGGGGGCCGACGGAGATCAACGCGCGCGCCGCCATGAACAAGGACGCGGCGATCCTGGGCATGGCGCTCTACCACGCGACGCCGGGACAGCTGGTCGGCATTCACCAGGCGCTCGTGGAGGGCCTGCGGAACGGCACGCTCAAACCCGTCATCGCGATGGAGCTGCCGCTCGGCGAGGCGGCCCGCGCGCACGAGGCGGTGCTGGAGCCCGGACACCAGGGCAAGATCGTCCTGATCCCGTAAGGAGTGGACGCGGAGCGCCGGCCGCCCCTCGTCGCGCTCTCGCTCGTCTTCGCACGCGCCGCCAACCTGACCTTCGGTGGCGGCGACGCCATCACCGCCATGCTCCAGCGCGAGCTGGTGCACGTGCGGCGATGGCTCGACCTCGACCGCTACGGTCTCGCACAGGGGCTCGCCAGCATCACCCCCGGCACGCGGATCCTCGCCCTCTGCGCCGCGGCGGCCTGGATGCTGCGCGGCACCGTCGGCGCAGTCACGGCGGTGCTCGCCGCGTCGGTGCCGTCGACGGTCGTCGTGGTGCTGCTAACGTGGGCGTTCACGTCGATGGAGCGGAGCGCGCTCGCCCTCGGCGCGCTCGCCGCCGTGCTGGCC
>JBKPPN010000434.1:0-5482 GCA_046733575.1 Candidatus Methylomirabilota bacterium
GGTCAGAAGCGATCGACGGCGAGGGCCACGATGGCGCGCGCGATCTCCGCCGCGGCCGCACGCAGCGCGCTCTCCTCGCGCGAGATCGTCTGCGCGACGACACCCTGGGTGCGGAAGTCGGAGCGCTCCTGGAGGTTCTGCTGCTCGAACAGCATCTCGTCCTTCCGCACGTCGCGGAAGCGCAGGTTGAGCGTCACCACGAGCCGGTGCTGCTGCACGTTGGCGCGCGGGTCGAAGGCGATGGACTGCACCTGGTAGCCGACGACGTCGCCTTCCAGGATCGAGTCGGCCCGCTCGGGGCGGACCACCTTCAGCCGGCCGTTGGTGGAGAACGCCTCGACCACCGCGGCGGTGAGGAAGTTCTCCACGCCCGGCTCGGACGTCCGGTTGCGGAACACGGGAACGGCCACCGTCTTGATGTGCTCGGGGAGATTCCCGCGCAGCGAGTAGCCGCACCCGGTCGCGACGAGAACGACGATGGCCAGGAGCGCGCCGGACGCCGCGCGGCCGGTCATCCGCGCGTGACGATGTTGACGAGACGGTTCGGGACGACGACGATGCGCTCGATGGCGCGCGTCTTGACCCACGCGCGCACCTTCTCGTCGTCGAGCGCGAGACTCTTCACGGCCGCCTCGGGCGCGTCCACGCCGACCACGAGCCGTCCCCGCACCTTGCCGTCCACCTGGAGCACGACCGTGACGTCCTTCTTCTCGAGCGCGGCGGGATCGGCCTGCGGCCACGCCTTGAAGAAGAGGCTCTCGGAATGTCCCAGCAGCGACCAGAGCTCCTCGCTGATGTGGGGCACGAAGGGGCCCAGGAGCAGGATCATCGTCTCGATGGCCTCGCGCAGGAGCGCGGCGCGCTCCCCGGCGGGCATGGCGTCCGCCGACGCCGCCTCGAACGCGTGGAGCGCGTTGACGAGCTCCATGATCGCGCTGATCGCGGTGTTGAAGTGGAAGTCCTGCTCGATGTCGTCGGTGACGCGCCGGATCGTCTCGTGAATCGTGCGACGGAACGTGCGGCCGGCCTCCGAGCCGGGCGACGGCGTCGGCGCCGCGGCGCGGATCTCGCCGACGTGGGCGAGCACGAACCGCCAGACGCGGTTCAGGAAGCGGGACGCGCCCTCGACGCCGTGCTCGTTCCAGTCGAGGTCTTTCTCGGGCGGCGCGGCGAAGAGCGAGAAGAGCCGTGCCGTGTCCGCGCCCATCGACCGGATCAGGTCGTCGGGGTCGACCACGTTACCTTTCGACTTCGACATCTTCGCGCCGTCCTTGATCACCATGCCCTGCGAGAGGAGGGCGGTGAACGGCTCGTCGACGCGGGTCAGTCCCAGGTCACGCAGGACCTTCGTGTAGAAGCGCGCGTAGAGCAGGTGGAGCACGGCGTGCTCGATGCCCCCGATGTACTGATCGACGGGCATCCAGTAGTCCGCCGCGGCGCGCTCGAACATGCCGCCCTCGTAACGCGGCGAGCAGTAGCGGAAGAAGTACCACGACGACTCCACGAACGTGTCCATGGTGTCGGTGTCGCGACGCGCCTTGCCGCCGCACGTCGGACACGTGGTGTTCACGAAGGCCGGGACGTCGGCGAGCGGCGAGCCGCCCTTGCCGCTGATCTGCACGTCGCGCGGGAGCACGACGGGCAGCCGCTCCTCCGCCTCGGGCACCATCCCGCACCGCTCACAGTAGAGGACCGGGATGGGCGCGCCCCAGTAACGCTGCCGGCTGATGCCCCAGTCGCGCAGCCGGTAGTTGGTCTTCGCCACGCCGAGCCCGCGTTCCACGAGCCAGGCGACGGCCTTCTTCTTCGCCTCGCCCACCGTGAGCCCGTCGAGGAAGCCGGAGTTGATCTTGATCCCGTCGCCCGCGTACGCCTTCCCCGTGAATCCCGGCGGACGCTGCACGGTCTCGATCACGGGCAGCCCCTGGGCCTCGGCGAACTCGAGGTCGCGGTCGTCCTCGCCGGGGACGGCCATGATCGCGCCCGTGCCGTACCCCATCAGCACGTAGTTGGCGAGGAACACCGGGACCTCGACGGAGTTGAACGGGTTCACCACGCGCGCCTCGAGGCGCAGGCCGCGCTTGGGACGGTCCGCGGCGAGCCGCTCGATCTCGGACTCCTTGGCGACCTCGGCGCGAAACGCGGCCACGCGCGCGCGCTCGGCGTCGCTCCTGACGAGCCGATCGACGATTGGATGCTCCGGCGCCAGCACCGCATACGTCATGCCGAACACGGTGTCGAGCCGCGTGGTGAACACGCGGACGCTGACGTCGTCGCGACCCGCCACGGGCAGATCGAACTCCGCGCCCTCGCTCTTCCCGATCCAGTTGCGCTGCATGGTGAGCACGCGCTCGGGCCAGCCCGGCAGCCGATCACACCACTCGAGCAGCTCCTCGGCGTAGTCGGTGATCTTGAAGAACCAGCCCTCGACCTCGCGCTGGGTGACCTCGGAGTCGCAGCGCCAGCACCGACCCGCCTCGACCTGCTCGTTGGCGAGGACCGTCTGGCAGCTCGGGCACCAGTTGACGGTGGAGCGTTTGCGGTACGCGAGCCCGCGCTCGAGCATCCTGATGAAGATCAGCTGCTCCCAGCGGTAGTACGACGGATCGCAGGTGGCGATCTCGCGGTCCCAGTCGTACGACAGGCCCATCTTCCTGAGCTGCGCCCGCATGTTGTCGATGTTCTCGTAGGTCCAGATCGCGGGATGGACGCCGTGCTCGATGGCCGCGTTCTCGGCAGGCAGGCCGAACGCGTCCCAGCCCATGGGATGAATGACGTTGAAGCCGCGCATCCACTTGTAGCGGGCGAGGAGGTCGCCGATCGCGTAGACGCGGACGTGGCCCATGTGGATCCGTCCCGACGGGTACGGGAACATCTCGAGGCAGTAATACTTGGGGCGGCCCGGATCGTCCGTGACGCGGAACTGCTTGCGCTCCTCCCAGAGGCGCTGCCACTTCGCCTCGATTTCACGGAAGGGATAGCGGTCGCTCGACATGTCGTTGCAGTCTTACACGGCCGTCCGGCCCAGGCAAGAAAGCGGGCGCGCTCGAGGCGCGTGACCGGCCGCGCCGCGCCTCGAGCGCAGCGACGATCTACTTCACGCCGAGCAGGGCGTTGGCGTCCTTGGCCGCCTGCATGGAGTCCGCGTGCTTGCCCGAGTCGTGGAGCTTCTGCGCCTCGTCCAGCTTCGCCACGGCCTGCTTCACCTTGGGGTCGTTGGCGTCGGCCTTGGCCGCCGCCTCGCGTCCCTGCTTGATGAGGACCGGGCAGTTGTTGGCGAGGGCGATCCCGCCGCTGACGGTGAGCGTCACCACGGCGGCCACCGAGGCGATCCACGTCCTGTTCCTCATGCGCTCTCTCCCCTGTCCGCGCCCGAGCGGGCGCTCAGTCTTCCGCCTCGCCCGCGGTCGCGTCGGCGCCCGTCACCGTGACGGAGACCACGGGCGTCTCCTCGGCGCCGCCCCGCTCGGGGGGGTGGAAGTGATCGTAGATCTTCTGGGCCATCCGTGGGGTGACTTTCGGCACCGCGGCCAGCTCGGCGACGGACGACTCGCGCACGCGGCGCGCCGAGCCGAGCGTCTTCAGGAGCGTGGTGCGGATCGTCGGTCCCACGCCGGGGATCGTGTCGAGGACCGACGTCAGCGTGCGCTGGCGTCGCAGCGTCTTGTGGTAGGTGATCGCGAACCGGTGCGCCTCGTCGCGGATCTTCTGCAGGGTGTGGAGGGCGGGCGACGTCGGGTCGAGCTGGAGCGGATCGCGCAGATCGAAGCGGTAGACCTCCTCCTGCTGCTTGGCCAGCGACGCGACGGGAATGTAATCGAGGCCGAGGTCCTGCAGCACCTTCACGCCGACGTTCAGCTGTCCGCGTCCGCCGTCGATCAGGACGAGATCGGGAAGCACGGTCCCCTGCTCCAGCGCCTTGGCGAAGCGACGCCGCAGCACTTCCTCCAGCGACGCGAAGTCGTCGGCGCCGACCACCGTCTTCACGCGGAAGCGCTTGTAGTCGCTCTTCTTCATGCCGCCGTTCTCCCACACCACCATCGAGGCGACCTGCTCGGTGCCCTGGATGTTCGAGATGTCGTAGCCCTCGATGCGGTTCGGCACGACCGGCAAGTCGAGCGCGGCCTTCAGCTCCTCGACGAGGGCCTGGGAGCGGTTCTCCCGGGACAGCAGGTGATTCTGCAGCGCGATGGCCGCGTTCGACTCCGCCATGGCCACGAAGTCGCGCCGCGCCCCGCGCTGCGGCGCGGTCACCGTCACGCGTCGCTTGGCGAGACCCGAGAGCCAGGTGACGAGCAGGTCCTCCTCCGGCACGGGCTCCGAGAGGAGGATCTCCGGCGCGGGCGCCACGTTCTTGCCGTAGAACTGCCGCACGAAGGCGGAGAGGATCTCGCCGTCCGCCCAGCCCGCCACGCGGTCGAAGAAGAACGATTCCTGCCCCACGAGCCGTCCGCGCCGGACGAAGAAGAGCTGCACGCACGCGTCGCTGCCCTGTCGGACGACGCCGAGGACGTCCTGGTCGACCTCGTCCGTGGAGATGATCTTCTGGCGCTCGCGCACCTTGTTGAGGGACTGGATCTGGTCGCGCAGCAGCGCGGCGCGCTCGAACTTCAGCTCGCCCGCCGCCTGCTCCATCTCGCGCGTCAGCGTGACGGCCAGCTCGTCGTCCTTGCCCTCGAGGAACCGCTGCACGTCACGCACGGTCCGCGCGTAGCCCTCGCGCGTCTCCCAGCCCGTGCACGGCGCGTTGCACCGGTGGATCGCGTACTGGATGCAGGGACGCTCCAGCCGGCCGTCGATGGTGATGGAACACGTGCGGAGCGGGAAGAGCTGACGCGTCAGCCGCAGCGTCTCGCGCATGGCGGTGGCGGGATAGAACGGCCCGTAGTACGTCGCGCCGTCGTTCTGCACCTTGCGCGCGACCACGAGGCGCGGGAACTCCTCGTCGGTGGTGAGCTTCAGGAACGGGTAGTGCTTGTCGTCGCGCAGGATGATGTTGTAGCGGGGCCGGTGCTTGCGGACGAGGTTGGCCTCGAGCATGAGCGCCTCGAGCTCGTTGTCGGTGACGATGTACTCGAGGTCGCGGATCTGCTTCACGAGCGAGTCGGTCTTGGCGTCCCGGGGCCGCGACTCCTGGAAGTACGACCGGACACGACTGCGCAGCGAGGCCGCCTTGCCCACGTAGATGACCTGGGCCTTGGCGTCCTTGTAGAGGTACACGCCGGGCCGCTCCGGCAGTCGCGCCAGCTTCTCGTCGAGAGACATTAGATTATTGTAATGGGGGAGTCTCGACGACTCCCCCATACCCCCTCGGGTTTGCGTCTCGGCGCGGCTGGCGCCGCGCCGTTTCGGCGGACGTTCGTTCCGCGGACTCTCGCCGACTCCTACCGTCTCCGGTTTGCGCGGCGGCCCGGTTGGCGCCGCGCCGTTTCGGCGGACGTTCGTTCTGGGGACTCTCGCCGACTTCCCATACCGTCTCGGG
>JBKPPN010000435.1:0-4525 GCA_046733575.1 Candidatus Methylomirabilota bacterium
CGGCCGTCCCCCCACTCGCCGGTCGTCTGGATCTCGTCGCCGTGGAGCAGGGCGTGCGCGCCGACCGCGGGGCTGCTGGCGCCTAACGACGGCTCGCCGTCCGCGCGCACGACCGTGGCGAGCACGCTCGGGGCGTCGGCGGCGAGGGCGCGCGAGAGGAGCGCGGCGAGCTTCGCCGCCTGCTGGGGCGCGAGCGGCTCGAGGAGGACGTCGATCAGGCCGTTGCAGCCGAGCCCGAGCCCCCAGATCGCGTCGTCGTCGGCGCGCGTGTCGTAGGTGACGACCTCGGCGCGGCCGCTCTCGTGGACGCGGCGTGCGTGCTCGGCGAGGTCGGACTCCAGGCAGCCGCCGCTCACGAGGCCGACGGTGGAGCCGTCCACGCGCACCAGCATCCGCGCGCCGACGCCGCCGTAGCTCGAGCCGACGACGCGCACCACGGTCGCGAGCACGACGCGCTCACCGACTTCGCCGGCGTGCTGGAGTGCGGCGACGATCGCGAGTTGTGTAGTCATCGAGATCGACGCTCCGAGTGGAGGGGGTCGGGTGTAGGGTGTAGGGTGCAGGGTGCAGGGTGCAGGGTGTAGGGTGTAGGGTGTAGGGTGTACGCTTTTCCCGAGCATGTGGTTCTGCACCCGACACCCGACACCCTACCATCCCCGATTGTTCAACTCCACGCCAAGTCCTGCGTCGACAACGGCAGCGAGCGGATTCGCTTGCCGGTGGCGGCGAAGATGGCGTTGCAAAGCGCCGGGATGACGGGCGGAAGCGCCGGCTCGCCGAGGCCGGTCGGTGGGAAGTCGGTCTTGCGGAAGTAGACCTCGACAGGGGGCGCCTGGGTAAGGCGCAGGATGGGGAAGTCGTGGAAGTTGCTCTGCTTCACGCGCCCGCCCTCGATCGTGATCTCCTGGAACAGCGCCTGGGCGATGCCGTCGAGGATCGCGCCCTGCGCCTGGTTCTCGGCGCCGCTCGGGTTGATGATCGCGCTGCCGACGTCGCCCGCCGCCCACACCTTGTCCACCTTCACCTTGCCGGCGCGGCTCACGCTCGCCTGCACGACTTCGGCGAAATAGCCGCGGTGGCTGAAGTAGAAGGCGACGCCCATCCCGGTGCCGCGCGGCAGGCGACGCGTGCCCCACCCCGACTTCTCGGCGACGAGCTCGAGGACGCCGCGCATGCGGTCGGGGTCGAAGCGGGGCGGGCCCTGGCGCGCGGTCGCGGCGCGCGCCGCGTCCTTGGCCGGCGCGGGCGTCTTGTCAGGAGCCGGCTTGGGCTCGGGCGTCGCGCTCGCGAGGAGGTCGAGGCGGAAGCGCACGGGGTCGCGGCCGGCGGCGTGCGCCAACTCGTCGATGAACGACTGGGTCGCGAACGCGATGCCGTTGCTCGCCGGGGCGCGCAGCCACCCCGTGGGAACGCCGAGCGGCATCACCGACGCCTCGAGCGAAAGGTTGGGGACGAAGCGCGCCGGGAACTCGCTGTTCGAGAGCTGCGCTGCGCGCACGAAGTCCTCGCCCTGCCCGAAGCTCACGATGTGCTGCCGCCACGCCGTGACCTTGCCTGACGCGTCCAGGCCGCCCCTGAAGTAGTGGAAGCCGGCCGGCCGGTAGAAGTCGTGGCGGATGTCGTCCTCGCGCGTCCACAGCAGCTTCACCGGGACGCCCGCCTCCTTCGCGATCCACGCCGCCTCGACCATGTAGTCGTTCATGAGGCGACGCCCGAAGCCGCCGCCCGAGCGCGTGATGTGAATCGTGACGTCGCGCTCGGCGACGCCTAACGTGCGGGCGACGAGCGCGCGCCCGCCCTCGGGCGCCTGGGTCGGCGCCCAGATCTCGATCTTGCCGCCGGCGAAGCGCGCCGTGCAGTTCTGCGGCTCCAGCGGCGCGTGGGCGATGAACGGGTAGTAGTATTCCCCCTCGACGACCTTCGCCGCGCCCTTGAGCGCCGCGTCCACGTCGCCGTCGCGGCGCAACGAGCGATCGGCGGGACGCTTCGAGAGCTCGGCGGCGCGGCGCACGAAGCCGGCGCTGCTCTGCTCGGCCGTCGCGCCCTCGTTCCACGTCACGCGCAGCTTCGCCCGCGCGCTCTTCGCCGCCCACCAGCTGTCGGCGACGATCGCGACGCCGCCCTGGAGCCCCTCGAGCTGGTCGCCGCCGGCGACGACGAAGGCGTGACGCACGCCCGGCTGCGCCTTCACTTCGTCCACGTTGGCGCTCGCGACCTTGCCACCGAAGACGGGGCACTTCTCGAACGTCGCGTAGAGCATTCCCGGCACGGTGACGTCGATGCCGTAGAGCGGCTTGCCGGTGACCACCGCGTGGGTGTCCACGCCGCGCCGGCGCGTGCCGATGATGCGGAACTCGGCGGGCTCCTTGAGCCGCACCGCCTCGAGGGCCGGGGCGGGGAGCGCGGCCGCCCTCCCGGCGAGCGCGCCGTAGGTGAGCTGCCGGCCGCTCGCGCGGTGGCGGACGACGCCCGACGCCGTCTCGCACTCCGCCTCCGGCACCCCCCAGCTCTGCGCGGCGGCGGCGACGAGCATCGCCCGCGCGGCGGCGCCGACGCGGCGCATCGGCAGCCAGCTGCTGGGTGTCGCGTTGCTGCCGCCGGCGCTCTGGTTCTCGTACCGGTCGGTGTCGAGCGGCGCCTGCTCGACGCGCACGTCCTTCCAGTCGACGTCCAGCTCCTCGGCGATGAGCATCGGGAGCATCGTCTTCACGCCCTGGCCGATCTCCGGGTTCTTGGCGACGATGGTGACGAGGCCGTCGGGGGTGAGGCGCACGAAGGCGTTGAGCGCGGCGTCGGCGGGGGGCGCGGCGCCTAACGAGGCGGCGGCGTCCGCGGCGGCGCCCAGGGGGCGGGCGTAGCTCGCGAGGAGCAGGCCGCCGCCGGCGATCGCGGTGACGCGCAGGAAGTCGCGGCGGGTGGTGACGGTCGAGTCGCTCATGGCTGGCCTCCCTCTCCTCACTGCGTCCCGGCGCCGGGCTTGCCCTGACGCCCGGTCGCCTGACTCACCTCGGGCTTCAGCTCCGCCGCGCGATGGATCGCCTGGCGGATGCGCAGGTAGGTCGCGCAGCGGCAGAGGTTCCCGTTCATCGCCGCGTCAATGTCGGCGTCGCTCGGCTTCGGGTTCTTGGCGAGCAGCGCCGCCGCCGACATGAGCTGCCCGGCCTGGCAGTAGCCACACTGCGGAACGTCGAGCTCCTCCCAGGCGCGCTGCAGCGGGTGCGAGCCGTCGGCGGAGAGCCCCTCGATCGTCGTGACGTCCGCCCCCTGTACAGCGGAGACGGGGAGGACGCAGGAGCGGGTCGGCTTGCCACCGAGGTGGACCGTGCAGGCGCCGCACTGCGCGGCCCCGCAGCCGAACTTGGTGCCCTTGAGGTCGAGCACGTCTCGCAGCACCCAGAGCAGGGGCATGTCGGCCGGCACGTCCACCGTCCGGCGCTGTCCGTTGACCTTGAAAGTGACCGTCATGGCAACCTGACCTGGTGGACCGACGACCGTTTGACGCTCGTGCACGAGCGTGCACGCTCATGCTCTACGCTCGGCGGCGCGGAGACGTTGCCGGCGCCGCGCACGATTCCCAATCTGCTTCCATGCCCCGACCCGGTCCAGCGGCGGCGGGTCAGGCGGGGCGACAACAATTCCGCCGCCGCGGACGGCGGGAGACTCGCGCGACGCGGCCGCGCGGCGCAGCTTCCCGCGACGCCCTCACACGCCCCGCACACGCCGAGCCGCGCATGGCCGAACCGACCGCTACGCCGCAGCGTCAGACGGAGATCTACCTGGAGGGCGCGCGCGGCGGACGCCCCCGAGTGCCGGTGGACGCGGCACGGCTCGAGGCGGCGGCGCGGCGCGTGATGTCGCGCGAGGCGTACGCGTACGTCGCCGGCGGCGCGGGGGGCGAGACGACCGTCGCGGCGAATCGCGCGGCCTTCGAGCGCTGGCGGATCGTGCCGCGCGTGCTGCGCGACGTGTCGTCGCGTGACACGGGGGTCGAGCTGTTCGGCCGACGCCTGCCGTCCCCGGTGGTGGCCGCGCCCATCGGAGTGCTCGAGCTCGCGCACCCTGAGGCGGACCTCGCCGTTGCCCGCGCCGCGGCCTCGCTCGGCGTGCCGGTGGTCTTCTCGAGCCAGGCGTCGGTCGCCATGGAGCGTTGCGCGGCGACGATGCACAGCGGCGCGCCGCGCTGGTTTCAGCTCTACTGGAGCAAGGACGACGAGCTGGTGGAGAGCTTCGTGCGCCGCGCCGAGGCCTGCGGCTGCGACGCCATCGTCGTCACGCTCGACACGACGCTGCTCGGCTGGCGCACGCGCGACCTCGACCTGGCCTACCTTCCGTTCCTGCAGGGGCGGGGGATCGCCCAGTACACGAGCGACCCGGTGTTCATGCGCAAGCTTCGCGAGCCCCTTCCAGCCGGCCCGGCGCCGGCGGCCGGCGGGCGGGTGACAATGGCGGCGTTGCGCAGCGCGATCGCGATGGCGCGTGCCGTGCCCGGCGGCGCCGCGCGCAACCTGCGCACGGGGACGGCGCT
>JBKPPN010000436.1:0-4951 GCA_046733575.1 Candidatus Methylomirabilota bacterium
GGATTACCTCATCCCCGGCACCACCGAGGTTCCCGCCATCGAGGTGGTGCACGTGGAGACGCCGCCCGCGGTCAGCGTCACGGGATTCAAGGGCATGGCCGAGGGCGGGACGATCGGCTCCACGGCCGCCGTCGCCAACGCCGTGGCCGACGCGCTCGCGCCGCACGGGGCCGAGGTACGGGAGCTTCCTCTCACGCCGGATCGCGTGCTCCGGCTCCTTCGCGACAAACGTTCGTAGGGCGTTTCCAGGAGGCAGAGCGATGAGCACAGGTCGATCGACATGGGTGGTGCTGGCCGCGACGTTCGTCGTGGCCACGGTGATGACGCTGCCCGTGCCCGCGCAGGACGTCATCAAGGTGCGGATGTCACGCCTGTCCTTCCCGTCGCTGACCACGCCGATGGTCGACGTGGTGAAGGAGCAGGGCTTCGACAAGAAGCACGGCATCGACCTGGAGCCCCACAACTACGGCACCATCGCGGCGTACTACGCGGCGGCCGCCACCGGCGAGATCGACATGTCGCCCGCGGGCCCGCACGTGCTCCAGAAGATGCGCAGCGAGGGCGTGCCGCTGCGCGCCGTCATGACCTACGCGCGACTCAACGCGCTCGGCGTCATCACGGGCGACCCCGCCATCAAGAGCCTCGCCGATCTCAAGGGCAAGTCCATCGCCGCGGACATGGCCTCGTCGGAGTACCAGGTCATGGCCATCTACGGTCGCAGCCAGGGCATCGTGTTCGGCAAGGATGTGACGGTCGTGCAGGCGGGACCGCCCCTCGCGCGCACGCAGCTGCAGGCCAAGCGCGTCGAGGCCTCGATGACCTGGGAGCCCGCCCTCACGCTGACCCTGCGCGACAACCCGGCGTACCGGACGATCGCCACCGGCGACCAGATGTGGAAGTCGATCAGCAAGACCACGGGCTGGCAGCTCATCCTGGTGATGCGGGAGGAGTTCCTCAAGAAGAGCCCGGACGCGGTGCCGCGACTGCTCCGGATGTTCCAGGAAGGCGCGAACTACCTGAAGACCAACGTCGATGACGCCGACCGCGTGGTGGTGAACTCGCTCAAGCTGCCGCCGGGGATCTTCAAGGAAGCCATCACGTCGGGGCGCATGGCCTACGACATCCAGCCCGCGTGGGAAGGCGAGCGCACCGCGCTGTGGGACATGTTCAAGCTGGCCGTCGACTCCGGGTACCTCCCGAAGCTGCCCGACGACAACGTGATCTGGAAGCCGTGACCGCCGTCGCGGCGCGGGGCTGAGCGGGGAGCTTGGATGAAGGCCGACGAAGCGATCATGAGCGAGAGCGTGGAGGCGCGCGAGGCGCGCCTGCCGTTCCGCCTCCCCAAGGAGCTCGTCATCGCGCTCGCCGTGCTCGCCGTGGGCTGGCACATCCTCTCGCTGTTCGTGCCGCCGTTCGTGGCGCCGGGCTGGGACAAGATCTTCGCCAGCCTCGCCGGGCTGCCCCTCAAGTTCGTGGGCGTGACGCTCGTCCGCGTGATGCTCGCGCTGGTCGCCTCGTTCGTGCTCGGCATCGCGTTCGCCGTCCTCATGTATGCGTCCGAATCGGCCGAGCGCTACGGACGTCCCGTCGTGCGGCTGTTCATGGCCGTCCCCGTGGTGTGCTGGATCCTGTTCGCGGTGCTGTGGTTCAAGTGGGTCGAGCTCCGCATCGCCTTCGTGCTCGTCGTGGTGTGCGGGCCGGTCTTCATCGTGGACGCGCTGGACGGGATGAAGGGCGTGTCGCGCGAGCTGCGCGACATGCTGCGGTCGTTCCGTCCCTCGCGGCTGCACTTCTTCACCAAGCTGGTCCTGCCCGCCACGCTGCCCACGATCCTCACGAGCTGGAAGATCAACCTGAGCCTCGCCATCCGCGTCGTGACGATGGCCGAGCTGGTGGGCGCGGTGAGCGGCATCGGCTACGGCCTCGTGGTCGCGCAGGAGCTCTTCTCCGTGGCCGAGGTCTTCGCGTGGACGTTCATCCTGGTGACCATCCTGTTCGCGGCCGAAGCGATCTTGACTCGCGTCGAGGACCGCCTGTTGCGGTGGCGGGCGTGAGCGCAGGCGCGATCGAGGTCTCCGGCCTTCGCAAGATCTTCCAGCAGACGGGCACGGGAGAGACGGTGGTCGCCATCGATCGTCTCGACTTCGAGCTGGCCCAGGGCGACATGGTCGCCATCGTGGGGCAGACGGGCTGCGGCAAGTCGACGTTCCTGAACCTGCTCATCGGTCTCGACCGTCCCACCGAGGGCCGCATCGCCGTCGGCGGTCGCGCGCCCTACGACGACTTCGATCATTTCCGCGGCGTGCTGGCCGCCGTGTTCCAGCAGGACCGGCTGCTCCCCTGGCGGACGGCCATCGACAACGTGTGTCTGCCGCTGGAGCTGCTCGGCCGCGATCGCGCCGATCAGGTGAGCCGTGCGCGCTCGTGGCTGAGCCGACTGGGACTGGCGGGCTTCGAGCGCGCGTATCCGCACGAGCTGTCGGGCGGGATGCGCCAGCGCGTGGCCCTGGCGCGCGCGTTCGTCATCGAGCCGTCGCTGCTGCTCGCGGACGAGGCCTTCGGTCACCTGGACGAGGTGACCGCCGCGGCGCTGCGCAAGACCTTCGTGGAGCTCGCGCGCGACGGCGGCAACACGGCCGTGCTGGTGACGCACCAGCTGGAGGAGGCCATCGAGATGGGCGGCCGCATTCTCGTCTTCGGCAAGCCGGGCACGCTGCTCGCCGACATCGACCTGCGCACGGTGCCGGCGCATGCCCACGCCGGCCTGCGCGCCGACATCCAGGAGATGCTGCAGCGCAACGTGCGCGATCGTCGGTTCGCCCGCGCATGAAGAAGACGTCGCCCCGCGCGCCCGCCGTCGATATCCACGCCCACTACTTCTCCGAGGCCTACCTGCGCGTGCTGGAGGAGCAGGGGGGCGCCTACGGGATCACGCTCGATCGCTCGCAACGCGAGGGCCCGGCCATCAGGATCGGCGCGGCCCTCGGTGGTCCGCTCCGGCGCGAGTTCTACGACCTCGACGCGCGCGTCAAGGAGATGGATCGCATCGGCGTGCGCGTCCACGCGCTCTCGCTGACGTTCCCCATGACGTACTGGGCCGGCGCCGACCTCGGCGCCCACCTGGCCCGCGTGATGAACGACGCGATGTCGCAGGCGCACGTGGCCTATCCCGAGCGGTTCGTCGCGCTCATGACGCTGCCCATGCAGGATCCCAAGCGTTCGGTGGACGAGGTCGACCGCGCGGCGCGGCTGCCCGGCATGCGCGGCGTCTACCTCGGGACCAACGTGAACGGCCGCGAGCTCGACGACCCCGCGCTCACGCCGGTGTGGGAGCGGATCCACGAGATCGGGCTGCCCGTCTTCCTGCATCCCATCGACGTGATCGGCGCCCAGCGACTGGCGCCGTACTACCTCGGCAACCTGCTCGGCAACCCCTTCGACACGGCCGTGGCCGCCGCGCACCTGATCTTCGGCGGCGTCATGGATCGCTTCCCCAAGCTGCACGTCAGCCTGCCTCACGCGGGGGGCGCGCTGCCGTATCTCGTCGGCCGGCTCGACAAGGGCACGAAGACGCGCCCCGAGCTGGGCCACATGAAGCGCGTCCCCTCCGCGTACCTGAGACGCTTCAGCTACGACACCGTCAGCCACGCCGCCGCGTCCTTGCGCTATCTCATCGAGCTCGTGGGCGCGGATCGCGTGATGCTCGGCAGTGACTACTGCTTCGACGTCGGCTACGACCGTCCTGTGGAGGTGGTCATGCGCTGGACGACACTCTCGCGCGCCGATCAGGCGAAGATCCTCGGCGGCACCGCGGCCCGGCTCCTGGGGATTCGCCTGTGAGCCGCCGTCCGGTTGCGACTCCCGCCCTGTTCCGTCACGTCCGGAACGGCACGCTGCTCTACCACCACGTCATCGAGACGCAGGGGGGACGGACGATCTACATCGCGGGGCAGCTCGCGCGCGACAGGGACGGCCATCTCGTCGGCAAGGGCGACATGGGCGCGCAGATCCGGCAGGTCTGCGAGAACCTCCGCCTCGCCCTCGCCGCGGCGGGCGCCGAGGTGCGGCACCTCGTGCGGACGAACACCTACGTGACGGACATCGACGAGTTCTTCAGGTTCATCGACGTGCGGAACGCGTTCTTCGGCGACGATCCGCCCGTCAGCACCACCGTCGAGGTGCGCCGGCTCGCCGGCCCCGACTTCCTCGTCGAGATCGACGCCATCGCCGTCGTCGACTGACGCGGTCAGCCGATCTGGATCGGCTGGGACAGGCGCCGCAGCGTCGCGAGCGCGCTCAGGCAGGCGAGGAAGCTCGTCCTGGGATTGGCCGGACTGGGGACGTTGGCCAGGCGCAACGTGAGCTCGCCGAAGCTGCCGCGCGCGACGACCTCGTGGACGTTGCGATCGATGGTCGGATCCGCCACGACCTGCATGCGGGTCCGCTCGGGACCGAGCCCGGCGAGGCTGAGCGCGGCGGCGACGTTGACGTTGGCGGGAAAGAGCTTCACCGCGTCGGACGCGGGTCCCTCGAAGATCACCGTGCGCGCGCGGATCGTCTCCAGGTCGACGGGACTCGTCTCGAAGAACGGCGCGCCGGCGAGCGCGCGCGGCGGCTTGCTCGTGACCAGCGTGACCTCCGAGAGCTGATCGAGGCTGGCCGCGCGGAGCACGTCGAGGCCGCCGATGGCCCCGGCGGGCACGTGCACGCGACGTCCTGACCGCTCCGCCGCGTCCGTGATCGCGGCGAGCAGCCCGGCGTCGGCGAGCGCGCCCACGCTCATCACCATGATGTCGGCGCCGCCCTCCAGCAGTGGCACCGCGTAGTGCCGCACGACGCCCTGCGCGGCGGCCTCCACGACGACGTCCGGCTTGTCCGTGAGCAGATCGAGCGGATCCGTCGTCGCGCGGCAGCCCGCGCGTGCCGCGAGCTCGGTGAGACGGTCCTTCGC
>JBKPPN010000437.1:0-6095 GCA_046733575.1 Candidatus Methylomirabilota bacterium
GCATGGCCCTGGCTGCCATACCCGACGATCCCGATCTTCTTTCCCTTCAGCAGCCCGACATCCGCATCCTGGTCGTAATAGATCTTTGCCGGCATCTTCGTCCTTTCGTTTCCCCCAGGGCCGGCGCGGCTCAGCCGCGCCGGCTCCGAGCCGCCCAGGGGGGTTTGGGGGCCGTCGAGGCCCCCCATGTGGTCATGTGGTCAATCCGCGAATCCCACCACGCGAGGATCGTCCGACACGCGCGCCTTCCGCGGCGGCTCCGTCTTCCGCGCTCGCGTCTTCGGGCCGCGCGCGATGGCGACCTTGCCCGTCCGGACGACTTCTTGAATGCCCATCGGACGGAGGAGCTCGAGGAGCGCCTCGATCTTGCCCGCGTCGCCCGTCGCTTCCAGCACGAACGAGGTCGGCGTGACGTCGACGACGTGGGCGCGGAAGATGTCGCCCACGCGCAGCACCTCCGCGCGGTGCTGCGGCTCCGCGTTCACGCGCACGAGGATCAGCTCGCGCTCGACGTGGCTATCGTCGGTGAGGTCGTTGACCTTGATGACATCGATGAGCTTGTGGAGCTGCTTGGTGACCTGCTCGATGACGAAGTCGTCACCCTGCACGACGATGGTCATGCGCGACACCGTCGGATCGAGCGTCTCGCCCACGGAGAGGCTCTCGATGTTGTAGCCGCGGGCGGAGAACAGCCCGGCCACGCGTGACAGCACGCCGAACTTGTTGTCGACGAGGACGGCGATGGTGTGCTTCTTCGGCTGATGCCCGTTCTGCATCAGAACCCCGTTTGCGACCGGGCCGCCTTGTCGCGCACCTCGCGCGTGGGCGGAGCGAGGATCATGTCGGTGTTGGCGCCGCCCGCGGGCACCATCGGGAACACGCACTCGTCCTTGTCGACGCAGACGTCGAGGATGAACGGCGCGGGACTCGACAGCATCTTCTCCAGCGCCGGCACCACCTCGCTCGGGCGGCTGATGCGCAGCCCCACGCAGCCGTACGCCTCGGCCAGCTTCACCATGTCGGGGATGCTGGGCAGATCGATGGCGAAGTAGCGCTCCTTGTAGATGATCCGCTGCCACTGCCGCACCATGCCGTGGCCGCTGTTGTTGATGATGATCGTCTTCACGGGCAGACCTTCCGTGAAGCAGGTCGCCATCTCCTGACTGTTCATCTGGAACGACCCGTCGCCGTCGATGTTGACGACGAGTTCCCCGGGGTGCGCCGCCTGCACCCCCATCGCGGTGGGCAGGCCGTAGCCCATCGTGCCGAGCCCACCCGACGTGCACCAGCGCCGCGGATGCTTGAACCTGTAGTACTGCGCCGCCCACATCTGGTGCTGGCCCACGCCCGTGACGACGTAGGCGTCCCCGTGCGTGAGGTTGGACAGCTCCTGGATCACGTGCTGCGGCTTGATGACGTCCTCGCTCCAGTCGTAGCGGAGGGGGAACTTCTCGCGCCACTCCGCGATGCGCCCCGCCCACTCCTTGCGGCCGTCGCGCACGGCGGCCGGAACGTCCTGGGCCAGCTCCTCGCGCACCGCCTCGACGAGCGCCGCGAGGACGCGGCGACAGTCGCCCACGATCGGCACGTGGACCTTGATGTTCTTGGAGATCGACGAGGGGTCGATGTCGATGTGCACGATCTCGGCGTTCGGCGCGAAGGCCTCGACCTTTCCCGTCACGCGGTCGTCGAAGCGCGCGCCGACCGCCACCAGGACGTCCGAGTGATGGACGGCCATGTTGGCGTAGTACGACCCGTGCATCCCCAGCATGTCGAGGGAGAGCGGATGCTCGGAAGGAAACGCGCCCAGGCCCATCAGCGTCGTGGTGACGTGCGTCTGGGTCAGCTCGGCGAGCGCGCGCAGCTCGGCGTGGGCGTCGGAGATGATCACCCCGCCGCCCACGTACAGGACGGGACGCCGCGCGCGCGCGAGCAGACGCGCCGCCTTGCGGATCTGCCCGGGATGCCCGTCGTAGGTCGGGTTGTACGAGCGCATGTGGAGCTTCTCGGGCCAGATCAGCTCCGCGTCCTTGACCAGGATGTCCTTGGGCAGATCGACGTGGACGGGACCCGGACGCCCGGTCTGGGCGAGGTGGAAGGCCTCGCGGATGATCGGACCGAGATCCTTGCCGTCCTTCACGAGAAAGTTGTGCTTGGTGCACGGACGCGTGATGCCGACGTTGTCCGCTTCCTGGAACGCGTCGTTCCCGATGAGATGCGTCGGCACCTGGCCCGTGAAGGCCACGATGGGGATGGAGTCCATCATCGCGTCCTGGAGCGCGGTCACGAGATTCGTCGCGGCGGGACCGGACGTCACCAGGCAGACGCCGACCTTGCCCGTCGTGCGCGCGTAGCCTTCGGCGGCGTGGCCGGCGGCCGCCTCCTGCCGCACGAGGATGTGGCGCAGTCCCTCGAAGTCGTAGAGCGCGTCGTACAGCGGCAGCACCGCGCCCCCGGGAAGGCCGAAGATGGTGTCGACGCCTTCACGCTTCAGGCACTCCAGCACGATCCGCGCACCGGGCAGTTTCACTGTGGTCTCCTTATGAGAGGGCAATGACCGGAGGGCATCTGATTGAAGGAGAACGCTCGCAGGGTTCCCCCGTCCCCTCCGGTCTGGAGGGCAGTCGGTCGCGTGGTGTTGCGTTGTCTCATGCGGCGCCGTCCGGGGCGTTGCGTTCCTTGATGCGGGCCTGGGCGGCCGCGAGGCGGGCGCCCGGGATCATGAAGGGCGAGCACGACACGTACGTCATGCGCACGCGGTGGCAGAACTCGACGGAGGAGGGCTCGCCGCCGTGCTCGCCGCAGATGCCGATCTTGAGGTCGGGGCGGCGGCTGCGGCCGCGATCGATGCCGATCTCGATCATCTCGCCCACGCCTTCCTGATCCAGCACCGAGAACGGGTCCTGCGGTAACAGCCCCATGTCGAGGTAGCGCGGGAGGAACTTCGCGACGTCGTCGCGGCTGTACCCGAAGGTGAGCTGGGTCAGGTCGTTGGTGCCGAACGAGAAGAACTCCGCATGCTCGACGAGCTTGTGGGCGATGAGCGCGGCGCGCGGCACCTCGATCATGGTCCCGACGAGATACTTCACCGCCGCGCCCATCTCGGCCAGCACGCCGTCGGCCACGCGCTTGGTCTGCTGGAACGTCTCCTTCATTTCGCCGACCGTGCCCGTGAGCGGGATCATGATCTCGGGGACGACGCTCACGCCCTCCTCGGCGACCGTGCAGGCCGCTTCCATGATGGCGCGCACCTGCATCCCGTAGATGTCGGGGTTGGTGAGGCCGAGGCGGCAGCCGCGGTGCCCCAGCATCGGATTCGCCTCGCGCAGCCGCTCGACGAGCCCGATCATCTCGGCCAGCCGACCCTGGCGGTCGTCATTGATGCCCAGTGCCTCGAGCCGACTGCGTTCCTCGACGAGGTCCTTGTACTCCTTCCAGTTCGGCAGGAACTCGTGCAGCGGCGGATCGAGCAGGCGGATCGTGACAGGCAGGCCGTCCATGGCGCGGAAGATCCCCACGAAGTCGTCGCGCTGGAAGCGGCGCAGCTTTTCCAGCGCGGCGCGACGGACGGCCTGATCGTCGAGGCCCATGATCATCTCGCGGACGACCGGGATGCGATCGGGCGCGAAGAACATGTGCTCGGTGCGGACGAGCCCGATGCCCTCCGCGCCGAACTCGCGCGCGCGGCGGGCGTCTTCCGGCGTGTCGGCGTTGGCGCGCACGCCGAGGCCGGGCTGGGTGACGGCATCGGGCGCGCGATAGCGATCGGCCCACGCGAGCAGCTCGACCACCTCGTCGCTCAGCTGTCCTTCCACCGTCCGGATGCCGTCGAGGATCACCTCGCCCGTGCCGCCGTCGACGGCGATCATGTCGCCCTCGCGCACGATGCGGCCGCGCACCTCGAAGACGCGCCGCGACTCGTCCACCTTGATGTCGGCCGCGCCCACCACGCACGCCTTGCCCATGCCCACGGCCACGACCGCGGCGTGCGACGTGCGACCGCCGCGCGCGGTGACGATGCCCTCGGCCGCGTACATGCCGGCCACGTCCTCCGGCGACGTCTCGGGCCGCACGAGCACGACCTTCTGTCCGGACTTCGCCCACTCCACCGCGCGATCGGCGTCGAACACGACATGACCGACGGCAGCGCCCGGCGCCGCCGCGATGCCGTGAGCGAGCAGACGGTCCGCCTTGATGGCGGCGGCCTTCTCGCGGTCGTCGAACACGGGACGGATCGTCTCGTTCACCTCCTGCGGCTTCACGCGCAGGATGGCGGTGTGCTGGTCGATCACGTGCTCGCGCTGGAGGTCGACGGCGACCTTCACCGCCGCGCGCGCGGACCGCTTGCCCGAGCGCGTCTGCAGCAGGTAGAGCGTGCCCTCCTGGATGGTGAACTCGATGTCCTGCATGTCCTTGTAGTGGCGCTCGAGCCGGTCCGCGATGGCGAGCAGCTCGTCGTACACGCTCGGCATCCGGCGGTGCAGCTCCTCGATTCCCATCGGCGTCCGGATGCCGGCCACGACGTCCTCGCCCTGCGCGTTCGGGAGGAAGTCGGCGTAGAAGCGGGCCTCGCCGGTGCGCGGGTCGCGCGTGAATCCCACGCCCGTGCCCGAGGTCTCGCCGAGGTTCCCGAACACCATCGCCATGACGGTGACCGCGGTGCCCCAGTCACCCGGGATGTTGTGGATGCGGCGATACTCCGTGGCCTTCTTGGCCTGCCAGGAGTCGAAGACGGCGTGCACCGCGAGCTGGAGCTGCTCCATCGGATCCTGCGGGAAGGGCGCGCCGGTGTGACCGCTCACGAGATCCTTGAACGTCTGGCTGAGCTTCTTCAGCTCCTCGCCGGGAATCTCGGGATCGAGATTGACACCGAGCCGGGACTTCAGCGCGGCGAGCTGGTCGTCGAAGACGTCGCGACGGATGTTGAGCACGACGTCGCCGAACATCGTGATGAACCGGCGGTAGCAGTCCCAGGCGAAGCGCTCGTTGCGCGTGCGTGCGGCCAGTCCCTCGACGGTCGCGTCGTTGAGTCCGAGATTGAGGACCGTCTCCATCATCCCCGGCATCGATACGCGCGCGCCGGAGCGGACGGACACGAGCAGCGGGCGCTTGGGATCGCCGAAGCGGGCGTCGACGGTGGACTCGAGCCGGGTGAGGTTCTCCCGGACCTCCTCCCAGAGGCCCTCCGGCATGGTGTGGTTCGAGCGGTTGTAGTGCGCCCAGGCCTGCGTCGTGATGGTGAACCCGGGCGGGACCGGGATCCCGAGGTTGGTCATCTCCGCGAGCTCGCAACCCTTGCCGCCGAGCAGGTTGCGCATGACGGAGGAGCCTTCGGCTCTGCCCGCTCCAAAGAAGTAGACGTATTTGGCCATGGGCGCAGGTCTCCGTGGCTGGGGGGTGGAAAAGTCTTTAGAGGCTACAGGATACGACGCAGCGCTGTCAACGTTACGCGCGGCGTCGTCGCTCCGAGTGCCTCGGTCCGGGACCTGCGCCAACCCTGCCTCCGGGATCTCTCGCCCTGAAAGACCAAAGGCCACGGCGGAGTCGCCCGTGGCCTTTCGAGATCCCATCGCCACGGGCTTGCTCCTGCCCGTGGCATCCGACGCGCGCTAGGCCGTCGATGCCCCGGGCAGGCCCGGCAGCAGAATAACGGTGACCAGCAGCGTGCGCGGAATCAACGACATCGTTCGCCGACTATACCGCGCGCCACGCGAGCGGCGCAAGCCCTCCCGCGGGATCGGGATCAGCGACCGCGACGAGCGCCGTCTCCCGTCACGCCGCCGCGCACGAGCATCTCCACCGTGTCGAGGTGCTCCAGCATCGCCTGCTCGGCGCCACGGGCGTCGCGCCGCGTGATCGCGTCCAGGATCCGTCGATGGTTCTGATGCGAACGCTCGGGACGCCCCGGCGTGCTGAGCGAGTCCTCGCGGCTCTGCGTGAGGACGTCCATGATGGCGTGCGCGATGCGGGTGATGGCGCGATTGTGCGCGGCGGCGCCGATGGCGGCGTGGAACTCGGCATCCTGCGTGAGTCCCGTCTTCCCGCTCGCGACCTCCCTGGCCTGCTCGTCGAGGATGCGCTGCATCTCCGCGATC
>JBKPPN010000438.1:0-13266 GCA_046733575.1 Candidatus Methylomirabilota bacterium
ATGCCGGACGTGGCGCCTATCACCTACGAGGTGGCTGAACGACGCCGGCGATCCGCGCCATCGCCGGCGTCGTCACGCGATCAACCGGTGAAGATGCCCTCCGGGATCAGCGCCGACACCACGTAGTTCGGCACGTCGACGACGTTGCTGATGCGGAGGTCGGCCGCCACGCTGCACAGCACGTAGGCCTGCTCGCGACTCCAGCCGCGCTCCTGCAGGAGATCGATCATGTTGAGGAGGGCGTTGCGGCAGGCGAGGGTCAGGTTCTCGCCCTCGTTCACGCCGTCGTCGCGGAGAGGCATGCCCATCGCGGCGACGAAGCGCTGCGGTGCGGCCCACTCCGGCGGCGCGAAGTAGCCGGGATGCGAGAAGCGCGGCCCGCGCATCGCCTTCGTGGCCGAAGTCCCCTTGATCACGCGGAAGCGCACGGTCGCCGTGGCGCCCATCTCGACGGCGGTGACGCACACCTCGCCGTCGCCCTGCGCGAAGTGGCCGTCACCCGTCGAGAACAGCGCGCCCTCGACGGCGACGGGCAGCAGCAGCTTCGAGCCCTTGGTGAGCTGCTTCACGTCGAAGTTGCCGCCGTTCTCGCGCGGCGGCAGCGTGCGGAGGCCGTCCGTCGCGGCGGGACCCCGGTCCGGCACGGCGCCGGCCGCGTCTTGCGGGAACACCATGCCGCCGCGGGCCAGCAGCTCGTTCTCGCGCGCGGCCCACGCCCGCACCTGCGCGGCCGACGGCGCGAGACCCGACACGCCCATGAACGGTGCGGCGGGGATGCGCACGCCGGGCAGCCTGGGCGAAGTGGCCCAGCCGTCGCGCAGCTCCCAGTGGACGAGGTACGGCGTGGTGAAGAGATCGCGCAGGAAGCCGAGGCCGGGCACGATGGCCGTGAAGCCGTACGGCTGCGGTGCGATGTCGAGGAACTCGACCTCCAGCACGTCGCCCGGCCTGGCGCCCTTCACGAAGACGGGACCGGTGAGGGGATGGATCGCGCCGGCCTCCATGGTCGTCATCACCGCCTCCGAGCTGCCGAAGGGGAACTGACCGTCGACGCCATCGCGCGTCGGCAGCACGATCTCCTCGCCCTCTTCGGCCACCACGATGGGCGGAATGTCGGGATGGAACCGGTTGTGCCCGGTCGTCGGCTGGTCTCGAAGTCGCTTGCTGCGATCGATCTCGACGCTCTTCATGGCTGCCTCCTGGTGCGGTGTGGCGGACCGACGTCTGCGCGGATCATGCCCGAGCGAGTGCTCGGCGTCCACGATGTCGGATTTGACTCCCTCCGGCACCTTGCGTAGCCTTGCGCCGCACTTCGCGGGCGACACGACACCACTCATCAGGGAGACTCCGATGCCGAAGGGACTCACCGTCGTGCTGAACCAGCCGGGCAAGCCGCTCGAGCTCGAGACGCTGCCCACGCCCGAGGTCGAGCCCGGCAGCATCCTGATCCGCAACACCGCCGCCGCCATCTGCGGGTCGGATCTGCACTACTGGCGCAACGACGGCAACTACTCCGGTCCCGACATGCGGCGCGTCCCCGGTCACGAGTTCACCGGCGTCGTGCACAGCCTCGGCAAGGGGGTCACGACCGACTCGCTCCGGCGACCGCTCAAGGAAGGCGATCGCGTCGCATTCCCGTTCTTCAACCCGTGCAACCGCTGCTACTGGTGCGTGCGCGGAGAGCATCATGCCTGTCCGCATCGCGCCCGCCGCAGCATGCAGTTCTCGCTGAAGGAGTACCCGTACTGCGACGGCGGCTACGCCGACTACTACCTGCTCCCGCCCGGTCACTACGTGTTCGGCGTGCCCGACTCGCTCCCCGACGACGCCATCGCGCCCGTGAACTGCGCGCTCTGCCAGGTCCTCCACGGTCTGGAGTACGCCGACATGAAGTTCGGCGACGTCGTCGTCATCCAGGGCGCGGGCGGGCTCGGGATCTTCGCGGCCGCCATCGCGGCGGAGAAGGGCGCGTCGAAGGTGATCTCGATCGACGGCCAGGCGCCGCGCCTCGAGCTTGCACGTCAGTGCGGCGCGACCGACGTCGTCGATCTCAACGAGCTCAGGACGCCGGAGGCGCGCGTGCAGCGCGTTCGTGATCTCACCGACGGCCGCGGCGCCGACGTCGTGGTGGAGGTCGTCGGTCTGGCCGCCGCCACCGTCGAGGGGCTCGACATGGTGCGCTTCAACGGCAAGTTCATCGACATCGGCAACATCGTGCCCGATCCCGTCAGCTTCCCCGCCATCAAGGTGATCCAGCAGCAGATCCACTGGACGGGGCTCATGCACTACAACCCGTGGATCATGCCGGCCGCTCTCGACTTCCTCGTCCGCACCCGCAATCGCTATCCGCTCACTCGCGTCGTCTCGCACAGCTTCCCCCTCGCCGACGTGAACGAGGCGTTCACGTTCGCGGAGTGGCAGGGCAAGGGGACGGGCAGCGCGGCCACGCGCGTCATCCTGAAGCCGTAGGCCGCCAGGCCGGTGAGCGATCTCACGCCGAATCGCCCGGACGTCGTCGCCGAGGTCCGCGCGCTGTTCGAGCGCTACGAGCAGGCGCTCGTGGACAAGAACGTGGACGTGCTGGACAGGACATTCTGGAACAGCCCGTACACCATCCGCTACTCGTTCAACGAGAACGGCTACGGCTTCGACGAGATCCACGCCCACCGCGTGGCGCGTCCGCCCGGGCCGGGCACCAAGGAGCGCCGCATCCGGCTCGAGATCCTCACGCTCGGCCGCGATCTCGCCACCGTCAACCTGGAGTTCAAGGTGCGTGGCAAGGATCTGACGGGACGACAGAGCCAGACGTGGGTTCGCTTCCCCGACGAGGGCTGGAAGGTGATCGCCGCGCACGTCTCCACCATGAGCGACGCCGCGCTCCGCTGAGAGGAGGGTCATGGACCAGGCGCTGACCGGGCAGACGGTGGAGCTGCTGCAGCAGCTCATCCGCAACGCGTGCGTGAACGACGGCAGCATCGGCTCGGGACAGGAGGTGCGCACGAGCGACGTGCTGCGCACGTACCTCGCCGGCAGCGGCCTCGACATCGAGGTCTACCAGCCCGACGACGCGCCCGGTCGCGCCAGTCTCGTCGCGCGTATCGAGGGCAGCGACCCCACCGCGCCCACGCTGTGCCTGATGGGCCACACCGATGTCGTCCCCGTCACGCCGGCCACGTGGACGCGCGACCCGTTCGGGGGCGAGCTGGTCGACGGTGAGGTCTGGGGTCGCGGCGCCGTCGACATGCTCAACCTGACCGCGTCGCAAGCCGTCGCGATGAAGGCGCTCGCGAGGAACGGCTGGCGGCCGAAAGGCAGCCTGGTGTACCTCGCGTGCGCGGACGAGGAGGCGGGCGGGCTGCTCGGCGCGGGCCACGTGGTGAACCGTCACTGGGATGCGCTGCGGGCCGACTACCTCTTGACCGAGAACGGCGGCACGGTGAGCCGTCGCGGTGACGGCCTGCACGTGACCGTGCACGTGGGCGAGAAGGGCGTGGCGTGGCGACGGCTGCGCGTGACGGGGACGCCGGGCCACGGCTCGATGCCCCACGGCGCCGACAACGCGCTGGTCAAGGCGGCCCACGTCGTGAGCCGGCTCGCGGAGTACCGGCCCGCGCCGTACGTCGACGATCTCTGGGCGACCTTCGTGGACACGCTGCATCTGGAGCCCGATCTCAAGGCCGCGCTCTCGGATCCCGCGCGCGTCGACGAGGCCATCGCGCGTCTGCCCGCGTCGCTGGCGCGCTTCGCCTGGTCGGCCACGCACACCACGTTCTCGCCCAACATGTGTCGCGGGGGACAGAAGACGAACGTCATCCCCGACATCGTCGACATCGAGGTCGACATCCGCACGATCCCCGGCGACGACGAGGACGAGGTGCGTCGCCACATCGACAAGGCGCTGGGCGACCTCTCGGAAGAGGTCAGCGTCGAGAAGCTCTTCTCGAAGCCCGCGTCGGCGTCCCCGATCGGCACGCCGCTGTGGGACGTGCTCGGCCGCGTGGTCGACGCCCACTATCCCGGCGCGAAGCTCTTGCCCCGCATCATCGTCGGCTTCACCGACGCGCCCTACTTCCGCAACCGTGGCGCCGTCGCGTACGGCTTCGGCCTCTTCTCGCCCGCACTCACCGCGGAGGCGATGTCCTCCCGCTTCCACGGCAACGACGAGCGCATCGACGTCGCGTCGCTCGCCCTCACCACGCAGGCCTGGATCGAGACCTGCGAACTGCTCCTCGGATAGGACGGCCCTCATGACGACCCGTCCCTATCGCGCCTACGTCGTGCAGGGCCGCAGCCCGCGGGACTTCTCGGACATGGAGGCCGTGCTCGCGCCCGTGCCCGCCACGGTGACGTCGCTGCCGTTCATCGCGGACGAGGACGGCATGATCGCCGCGCTGCGCGACGCGGATGCCGTCGTCACCACCATCTCGCCCGTCACGCGCGCGGTGATGAGCGCGTGCGAGGGCGTGAAGGCGGTGATGCGTACCGGCGTCGGCTACGACGTGATCGACGTGCCGGCGGCGACGGAGCTGGGCGTCGTGGTCATCAACGTGCCCGACGTCTGGGTGCGCGAGGTGGCGAACCACGCCCTCGCCCTGCTCCTCGCGTTCAACCGCAAGATCGGGCTCCTCGACCGGCAGGTGCGCGCGGGGGTCTGGAACTCGGGCATCCCCGGAGGCGCGGGCTCCCTGCACGGCGAGACGGTCGGCATCGTCGGCCTCGGCAACATCGGCAGCGCGTTCGCGCGCCGCGTGGCCGCGTTCGAAACCACCGTCATCGCGTGCGACCCCTACGTCGACGACGCACGCTTCGAGGCCCTCGGCGTCGAACGCGTCTCGCTGGACCAGCTCGCGGAACGATCGGACTACGTCTCCGTCCACACGTACCTGAACGCCGAGACCCACCACCTGATCAGCGACGCATTCTTCCGCCGCACCAAGCCGAGCGCGCTGCTCATCAACACGTCGCGCGGCCCCGTCGTGGACGAGCCTGCACTGCTCTGCGCGCTGCAGGAGAAGCGGCTCGCCGGCGCGGCCCTCGACGTGTGGGAGGAGGAGCCGGTCGCCGCGGACAACCCGCTCCTGAAGCTGGACAACGTGATCGCGACCCCGCACGCGGCATTCTTCTCGTCCGCCGCGGTGGCGCGCGTCCCGCGCCGCTGCGGCGAGGAGATCGCGCGCGTGCTGACCGGTGAGCGCCCGCTGAACGTCGTCAATCCCGAAGTGTTCGCGCCCGGAGCGGCACGCCGCCGCTGATCCCGCCCCGGAGATATATACCCTTCGAGAAATAGTCAACGCCGGTCGCTCCGATCTACCCTGCCACGACGTGCACCATCGACGGCTCACCGGGAGGACGCGATGAGTGAGGGCTCGCGGCGCAGCGACCGTTCGGAGCGACTCATGAGCGTGAGCGCGACCGCGGCGCCGCCGCTCACCGGGGTCCACGTGCTCGTCGTCGACGACGATGCCGATTTCCGCGATGTCGTCTCGTTGATGTTCGAGTCGGCGGGAGCGCGGGTGACGGGCCTCGGCGATGGCCCGCAGACCGTGGAAGCGCTCCAGACGATCGTGCCCGACGTCCTGGTCATGGACATCAACTTGCCCAGCCAGAACGGGCTGAGTGTGATGAGCATGATCCGCCATCACCGGAATCAGGCCGCGCGCGCCGTGCCCGCGATTGCGCTGTCGGGCGCGGTCGAGGACCTGGGAGTGCGCCGGCTCGCCGAGGCCGGGTTCACCGAGTGGCTCAGCAAGCGCGGATCGCTGGACGGACTGGTGCAGGCGGTGACGCGGCTTGCCGGTCGGACGACATGACGGACGATTCCAGCGCGGCCTCTCTGTCGGGCGTCACGTCCTTGATCCTCGAGCGCGCCATGTGCATGCCGTGCATCGTCGTGAAGACGGGCTTGACGCCGCACGAGGTGGCCGGGGCACTCGGTCGGATCGAGACCGTGCTGTACATCGACACCATGGCCGCCGGACACTGTGCCGGCTGCGGGACGGAAACGGCCGTGGTGTGGGCACGGCCGCGCGCGTGATGCCCGAGCGCCCCAGAAATCCGCGGCGCTGCATGGTGCGGCATTCCGCTCCGGCACACGTTCGAGATGGGTGCGTGGCGCCGTCGTTCCCTGCGGCATGGCGCAGGGTCGGTTCGTATGGCAGAGGAGAAATCTCATGCATTGGCGGAGTTTCCGCACCGCGCTGGTCGGGGCATTGTTCGTCGCCACGATGGCGATGGCCGGGCCGGCTCTGGCCGTCCCGATCGACACCGCATTCAACTTTGTTCCGACGACCGGGCTCACGGCGAACACGGGAAACGTCGCGACCGCGACCACCATCACGAGCGGCGCGCCTGACATCGTCACGTCGATCCTCACGGACAACACGGGTCTGATCGGCCTCACCAGCGTCGTCGAGCTGACGAGCCCCACGCCCGTGACGCTGGGGTCGGTCTTCACGAAGACGTTCACGACCGCTCTCGGCGAGTTCACGGAGACGCTCACCGTCACGCTCGTCACGCCCGGGCCGAGCTCGCTCGGCATCCAGGCGACGGGGACGATCGTCGAGACGAAGGTTCTCAGTGGCGCGGCCCTCGACCCCGCGCCGGTGTTCTACTCCGCCGCCTATACGCAGAACGGCGGACCCGGCTCGCAGATCAACGCCTCGTTCAACAACTCGACCATCCCCTTCCGGACGCCGGAGCCCGCCTCGTTCCTTCTCGTCGGCGGTGGCCTCGCCGGCATGCTGACGGCGCGGCGCAAGCGGTAGTGAATCACGGGGGGCCGTCCAGGCCCCCCGTGTGCCCCCCTTGGTGGCTCGGAGGCGGCGCGGCGGAGCCGCGCCGCCCCTCGGGTCAGCTCGAGCTACGCCCTTCGCATTGGACGAGTGATCGCGTCGTGCATCGTTGTGTAGTAGCGGATAGCGCGATCGGCGTAGCGGATGACTTCCGTCGCGAGGGCGTGGACGTCGAGCGCGGCGGCGATGTCGCGTTGCTGGATTTCCTGCACGGCGGGGGATTCGACCAGCTCGCCGTTCGTGCCGACGACGGTGGGCCAGTCGATGCTTGCCACGACTGGCGCGATGTCGGGGGCGACGCACTGGGTCCAGTGGATGCCGACCTGCGCGACGGGCGGCCACTGGTCCAGGCGGGCGACGACGCCCACGTGGACGTCCCACATTGCGTAGCCGGGAAACGAGAACGCCACCCAGTCGAGCGGAGGCAAAGGGTTGTCGAGGCGCGCGATGGCTTCGCGGCGGTAGTCCTCCCCGACGTGGGCGGCGATGTCAGGGAACGTGGGCGACAGTCGCGTGCAGACGTCGTGGCCGATGGCGCGGAAGAAGGTGGGGAAGGCGCGGCGGAACTCCTGCTGCGCGGCGAGGAACTCGGCGAGGCGGCGGCCGTCGATCGTGCGGAGGCGGTCGAGGTCGGCGCTCACGGTGCGGTCAGCGCTTCAGGCCGTCCAGCACCTCGAGTGCCAGCTCGTAGCGGCCGAGGGGCGGCATCAGGTAGGCGCCCTGGATACGGTCGCGGACGGCGAACAGCATCTCGCGCGCGATCTTGACGCCTTCCTTCCGCGCCGCGTCGCCGCCGGGAACCTTGCGCATGCGCTCGCGGATGTCCTCCGGAATCTGCATGCCGGGCACCTCGTTGTGGAGGAACTCGGCGTTCTTGTAGCTCACGAGGGGCAGCACGCCGACGAGGACCGGCATGTCGAGGTGCTCGATCCGACGCAGCACCGCGTCGAGCAGGTCGGGCTGGAAGATCGGCTGCGTCATGATGACGTCGGCCCCCGCCGCCTTCTTCCTCTCGAGACGCCCGATCTCCTTCTCAAGATCGGCGGCGCCCGGCTCCAGACCGGTGGCGAGCAAGAACGACGTCTTGCCGCCCGGGAGCGGCTTGCCGGCCGGATCGAGACCACGGTTCATGTTCGACGCCATCTGGAGGAGGCCGACCGCGTCCAGGTCGTAGACCGCGGTCGCCTCGGGATAGTCGCCGACCTTGGGCGGATCGCCCGTGATGATCACGAGGTTCCGGATGCCGATGGCGTGCGCGCCGAGCAGGTGTCCCATCTGCGCGAGCAGGTTCCGGTCGCGACCGCACACGTGCAGGATCGGCTGGATCCCGTACCGCTCGATCAGCAGCGAGCAGAACGCGAGGTTCGACATGCGCGCCATCGCGCGCGGCGCGTCGGCGACGTTGACGATGTCGACGCCGTTGGCGAGCAGCATCCGCGCGCCCTCCAGCGCGCGCGACGGATCGAGGCCCGGTGCCGGGTTGACCTCGACCGAGACGACGAACGTGCCGGCCGCGATCTTGGCCGCGAAGGGGCTGCGCTCCGCGAGCGGCGTCGGCTCCATCACCGCGACGGGCTGCACGGCGACGACGGTGGCCGCGCGGCCGGGCTCGGCGCGATGGTCGCCCAGCATGCGGCCCGACTTTGCCATCCAGCGGATGTGGTCGGGCGTGGTGCCGCAGCAGCCGCCGATCATCGTGGCGCCGACCTGCACGGTGCGGCGCGCGAACACGTCGAAGTACTCGGGCGTCGCCATGTACAGGAGCCGGCCGTCCACGGTGCGGGGCAGGCCCGCGTTGGGCTGCACGCACAGCGGCAGACCGGCGCCGCGCATGCGGTCGGCGATGGCGAGCGCGAGCTGCGGACCGTCGCCGCAGTTGACGCCCAGGGCGTCGGCGCCCCAGTCGCGTAACGTCGCGGCGACGTGCTCGGGCCTCGATCCGTCCGCCACCGTCTCGCCCGGGCTGAACGCCATCGACGCGATGATGGGCAGATCCGGCGCGGCCCGCCGCGCCGCCTCCAGCGCGATCCGGATCTCGCCGAGATGGCGGAACGTCTCGAGCACGAGCACGTCCGCGCCGCCTTCCGCCAGCGCGGCGACCTGCTCGGCGAACGAGCGCGACGCGAGCTCGAGCTCCGCCTCGGACGCCACGCCCGGCACGAGACCGGAGGGACCGATGGAGCCGGCCACCCAGACGTCGTCGCCGGCGGCCTGCCGCGCCAGCCGCGCGCCGGCCAGGTTGTAGGCCCGCACCTGGTCGCCGAGACCGTGACGATCGAGGCAGAAGCTGTTGGCGCCGAAGGTGTTGGTGGTGATGACCTGCGCGCCGCCCGTCACGTAGTCCTCGTGAATCTTGCGCACGACGTCGGGACGGGTGACGTTCAGCTGCTCGAAGTTCTGCGTGACGAACACGCCGCGCTCGTAGAGCAGCGAGCCCATGGCGCCGTCGAAGACCAGCAGCGACCGCATGGCCTCGCGAAACGGCGTGTCTCGCCGTGTCGGCAGCATGCGAATTATGCTACTCCGTCACTGCAAGCCGGGCCTAGAAGCGGTTACGGGAGCCCGAGCGGCGCCGCGGCCACGCCGCGGCGTCTCGGAGATTGGGGGGTTGGGGGGCGTCGGCTCCCCAGGTAAAGAGATTTCGATCACTCACGCGTCGCTGTTTCGTGCCGCCGACTTCCGGGCCCTGGCCGCCTGCGTGTTCCTGAACTCCATCGCCATGATGGCGGAGACGGTGACGCTGGGCTGGCTCGCCCTCGAGCTCACGAACTCGCCATTCCTCGTCGGGGTCGCGATGGCGATGCGCATGCTACCGCTCTTCTTCGTCGGCGTTCCGGCTGGTGTGCTGGCCGACCGCTTTCCGCGCCATCGCCTCCTGATGCTGACCGGCGCCGGCCAGGCCGCGACGTCGGCGTTGCTGGGAGCGCTGGCCCTGCTGGGCGTCGTGCGCCTGACGCACGTGCTGCTGCTCACGCTCGCCGCCGGTGTCTTTCGCGGATTCGAGCACGCCGCGCGCCAGAGCTACACGCACGACGTGGTGGGGGCGCGCGGGCTGATGAACGGCCTGGCCATCCTCGGCGTCGGCATGCGCTCCGGCTGGCTGCTCGGATCGCTCGGTGCGGGCGCCATGATCGCGCAGCGCGGCTCCGGCGCTGCGTACGTCGCGGTCGCGGTCGCGTATCTCGCCGGCAGCGCCGCGCTCCTCCGCGCCTCGGCCGCCCCGCGCGAGACCGTGCCCGCGGGCGTCTCGCTCTGGCGGAGCGTGGCGACGTTCCTCGACGCGATGCGCACGAACCCGACCCTGCTCGTGCTCATGACGCTCACGGCGGGCGCGGAGGTGCTCGGCTTCTCACACCAGGCGCTGCTCCCGAGCCTCGCGCGCGACGTCCTCCACGTCGGTCCCGAGGGTCTCGGCGCGCTCAACGCGGCCCGGTCCGCGGGCGGCGTCTTGGCCCTCGTCGGCGCGTCGGCGCGAAGCTCCTCGCTCGGCGGTGGCGCCGTGTTCGTCGCGGTGCTGGTGACCTTCGGGATCAGTCTGGTCGGCCTCGCGGTCGCGCCGCACGTCGTGGAGTTCGCCGGCGTCATGGTCGTCCTCATCGTGGTGAACGCGGCGGGCGCGCTCGCCGATCTGCTCGCGCAGAGCCTGTTGCAGCTCGGGGTCCCCGGTCATCTGCGCGGTCGCGCGGGCGGCGCGTGGGTCGTGGCCATCGGGCTGGCGCCGCTCGGCCAGCTCCAGATCGGCGGGCTGGCCTCGCTGTTCGGCGTGAGCATCGCGTTCGGGGTGAGCGGACTGGCGCTCGCGACGCTTGCCGTCGGCACCGCGGTGCTCTTCCCCCGGCTGCGTCGGCTCTGACGTCGCCGCGCTTCGCTATACTCCCGGGGCGGTCGCAGACGACGGTGGTGGAGGACGGCATGGGCAAGCTCGACGGCAAGGTGGCGCTCATCAGCGGCGGGGCGCGCGGGCAGGGCGCGGCCGAGGCGCGCACGTTCGCGCGCGAGGGCGCGAAGGTCGTGTTCGGCGACGTGCGCGACGACGAGGGCAAGACGGTCGAGGCCGCCATTCGCGCCGCGGGCGGCGACGCCGTGTACGTGCACCTCGACGTGGCGAACGAGGCCGACTGGCGCCACGCCGTCCAGCTCACGGTCGACCGGTACGGCAAGCTCGACGTCCTGATCAACAACGCGGGTATCGTCATCCCGCGCGTGCCGATTCCCGAGCGCACCGTGGAGGACTGGGATCGCGTCATGGCCATCAACGCGCGCGGCGTGTTCCTGGGCACGAAGCACGCGATCCCCGTCATGCGGCGCGGCGGCGGCGGGTCGATCGTGAACATCTCGTCGGTGGCCGGCATCGGCCAGTCGCTCCACCAGGAGCCGGCGTACGCCGCGAGCAAGGGTGCGGTGCGGATCTTCACCAAGGTGACCGCGAGCCAGCACGCACGTGACGGCATCCGCTGCAACTCCGTCCATCCCGGCCCCGTCGATACCGAGATGATCCGCGCCGCGATGGCCGATCCGAAGGCGCTCGAGCGTCGGCTGGAGCGCGTCGCCATGCGCCGGATGGGCACCGTCGACGAGGTCGTCACCGCGGTGCTCTACCTGGCGTCCGACGAATCGTCCTACGTGACCGGCGCCGAGCTCGTCGTCGACGGCGGCGCACTGGCCATGTGAAGGAGCCCCGAGCCATGACCATCACCGTCCACCACGTGCACGTGAAGACCCGTGATCCCAAGGCCACCATGCAGTTCTACATCGACAACCTCGGCGCGACGTTCGTGGCCGAGATCGGCACGCGCGGGTATCGGGTGAGCCTGCACGGGCTCATGCTCAACATCACGACGATCATCGACACGCAGACGCGCGCGCAGCACCTCGGGCTCGAGCACATCGCGGTCGACACCGACGACTACGCCGGCACGATGGCCCGTTTCCGCGCCAACGGCGTGCGCGTGCTGGAGGAGCTGCCGCCCACCAACGGTCGTCGCGTGGGGTTCCTCGAGGCGCCCGACGGCAGCCAGATCGAAGTGATCGAGCGGGCGTGAGCCGGTGAACATCCCGCTCGGGATGTCGCTGCCGCACCGGTCGCCGGATCCGATCGACGTCGCGACGATCCGGCAGGTGGCCCAGCGCGCCGACGCGCTCGGCTTCCGTGATCTCTGGGTCACCGAGAACACCCTGGACCACGTGCCGTCGGTCGATCCGCTCACGATCCTGACCTACGCGGCCGCCGTCACCACGCGCATCCGCGTCGGTGTGTCGGTCCTCGTGTTACCGGTGAGCCATCCGATTCACGTCGCGCACCAGGTCGCGACGCTCGACGTCGTCAGCCAGGGCCGGGCCATTCTCGGGGTCGGACTCGGGCGCCCCGAGCACTACGGCGACTTCCAGGTGCCCCGCGAGCGTCGCGTCCGACGGTTCCGTGAAAGCGTCGAGCTCATCAAGGCGCTGTGGACGCAGCCGCAGGTCGACTATCGCGGCGAGATCTTCCACCTCGAGGGCCGCGCGATCCCCCTCAAGCCTGTGCAGAAGCCGCATCCACCGATCTGGTTCGGCGGCGATCATCCCGACGCGGTCCGCCGCGCCGCCGCGCTCGGCGACGCCTGGATGGGATCGGGCGGCTCGAGCACCGCGACGTTCGCGAAGTCCGTGCCGATCCTCAAGGCCGAGCTCGAGAAGCAGAAGCGCGACCCCGCCGCGTTTCCGGTCTCCAAGCGCGTCTTCCTCTCCGTGCACGACCGCGCGGACGTCGCGCGCGCCGAGGTCGACCGCTGGTTCACCGTCGTCTATCACAACCGCGCCGGCGCCGACGCGTCCGGCGTGCACGGCACCCCCGAGCAGGTACGCGAACGCCTGGAAGCGATGGTCGCGATGGGGGCCACGCACCTGCTGCTCAACCCGGTCTGTCGCTACGCCGAGCAGCTCGAGGCGCTCGCGCCGCTCACGACGCCCGCGTAGCGCCGGCCGCGGTCGTGCGGCCGACACTCACGGCGACGCGGGCGCCACATTCACACCGGACACGCCGTTCTTCGCGATGAGGCGCGCGACGAGACCCGAGGCCTTGGCGTCTTCCGCGAACGCGCGAAGGAACGTGGCGGACGCGTCGCGCGCGCGCGGCGTGCCGATCGCCTGCGGCACCGCGTAGAACTGCCCGTCGAGGATGCGGGCCCCGGGCAGCTTCGCGACGTCGGACAAGAGCCGCGGCTTGAGCCCGGCGAGCGCGTCCAGCTTCTGGGCGACGAACAGATCGAATGAGCCGTCCAGACCCTTGGCCATCACGAGCTGCGCGTGCTTGATGCTGCGCTCGAGGAACAGGCCGTACGCGCTCTGCTCGGCCACGGCGATGCGGACGCCCGCCCGGTCGACCTCGGCGACGGTGCGGAGCGGCGAGTTCGCGGGGACGAGGTAGGTCGACGGGATCTCGAGATACGCCGCCGTGAAGGCGATGTCGCCGGCGCGCTGCGGCTCGGCGCCCAGG
>JBKPPN010000439.1:0-10076 GCA_046733575.1 Candidatus Methylomirabilota bacterium
GTCATCATCTGCGCCACAGCCTGCGGAGCGCGAAGTGCAAGCGCCTCGACCGTCCGTACCCGCGCCGTCGTCCGCGCCCGCGGCCCCGTCCGTAGCGCCGAAGCGACCGGTCGAGCAAGAACCGACGCGAGAAGCGCGAGCCGCCACGCCAGCAGTACCTCCTGCGACACGCACCGCCACCGTCCCTCCCGCGGTCGCGCCGCCATCAGCGCCGACCGACAATCGGCGCGCAAGCCCGGCACCCGTCGTTCCGCTCCCACCGGCGCTCTCACCGGAACCGCCACCAGCGGTTCCGGTGACGACCTCGCCGGCGCCGCTCGCTCCAGTCGCGCCGGCGCCGACCCGATCCGCGGACACTCCAACCGTCGTGGCGCCGTCCGAGACGACCGCTCCCACGCCGGCCGTGCAGCAGCCGGTGGTCACGACGTCACCGCCGACACGAGAGCCCCCGTCCGCGCAAGCGCCTCCGGCGTCGTCAAGAACGCCGGACAGTTCGCGAACGACCGCGACGCCGACGGCCGCCACGCCGCCGTCGACGCGAGCGCAGGAGAGCACCAAACGCGTCGACGGCCTGCCGTCCGACACGTCGTCGACGTCGGCGCCTTCACCGACTCCGCCTGCGCCGACTCCGGCGACGGCCGCGCCGTCACGCCCGGCAGACGCGCCGGCAGCCCCGTCAGCGGCTCCTGTGGCGCCGACCCAGGTGGCCGCTGCCCCCTCACGGCCCGCGGAACCGCCGCCATCTCAGCCGGCTCCCGCCGTCATCGCTCCGCGTACCGGGCCGGACCTCGCAGGGCCCACCGCAAAGGCAGAGCCGGGCGGCGTTGTCCTGCCGTCCGGCGGGGGATCATCTCGGAGAGGCATGGGCGACGGTGGCCCGCAGCAAACCGCCAACGGCCGGGACGTCGCGACGAGCGTGATCGTCGGGCAGCCCGCGCCGCCTTCGACGAAGAGCATGGCGGACGCGGAGCCAGCGCCCATTCCACCACAGCCGTTACCATCGCCCGCGGTCGGGATGTCGCCTGCCGGGCCCGTCGAACGCGCCATCACGCCCGAGACAGCGTCCCGGACAGCGGGAACTGCGTCGACCGAGAACGCGGGGCCGAAACCGACTCCCGAGCCGGACGCCTCGAAATCTGTTCGCGTGCCAGGGATCGTTGCGCAGCCGAGTCTCCCCGCGCCATCCGACCGTCGCGGCGGTGCTGGCGTCGCGCCGGTGCGTCTGCGCCTGCAAGTCGACGGACCGGCGGAGCGCACCACCGCCCGCGACATCGAGACGATCTCGGGCGCGATCGTGTCGGGAACGGCGATCAGCGTCGTTCTCAAGCTCGGCGAGGCGGAGCAGGTCCTGACGCTGAAGGACGGTCGATTCGAGGGCGAGGTGCCGCTGCAGCCCGGGCTCAACCAGCTTCACGTCGTTGCCACGGACGTCCAAGGCCGCGACGCGGACGTGCGACTCACCGTGAACTACGTCCCGCCGCCCGTGCCAAACGGCATCGCGATCATCGCGCCGCCTCCTGGCTCGTCGCTGTCCCCTGACGACCCGCCGGTCGTATTGGTACGCGGCCGGGTCGACGATCGAACCGTCTCGACCGTTCAGCTCGCGGCGAACCGTGCGCGCTTCTCCGTGCCCGTGCGCGACGGCAACTTCGAGCACCTCGTGCCGGTGGTGGAGCCGGTCGTGCACCTCGTGGCGGAGACGGTCCGGAACGGCGCCGTCGACAAGCGGAGCGCGCCCGTCACCGTCGCCTCGCCGCAGGGCGGTTCGGGCGTGCTGCTCGTGGACTGGGGCAGCACGGCGCCGCGCGCGCCGGCGACACTGCGCGCCGTCTGGCGCGGGCGCGCCGATCGCCTCGAGAGCCCGAATGGGCCGGTCCCGGTGAAGATCGTTCCCGGACCCGCCGGCAGCAGCGTCGACGCGTTCTACGTCCGGGGTCTGCGGGCGGGCGTGTACACGTTCGTGATCGACGGCGTCGACGGCGGTCGCAGTCCCGTCGGCGCGACGCTCTATCTGCCGCTCGCCGGCGACGCGGGCATCCGCCGCCTCACGAGGCTCCGTCCCGGCTCCGCCGGTCGCACGGTGATGGGCAAGATGCTCTTTCCCCTCGGACTCGTGTGGGACGACGACGAATGGCCGACCGGCCGTAGCGAGAGCTCGGACACCATCACGAAGTTCACCGCCGACGGCGTGAGCTGGATCGAGCGGAAGGCCGACGTCCGATGATCTCCGCTCGCGCCTGTGCCGCGATCTGCGCGGTGCTGTCCGTCGTGACGCTTGTCGCTCGCGTCCATGCCGGCGACGCGAACCAGTCCGGCATGGCCGCGTACCAGCGCGGGGACTTCGAGACGGCGGAGCGCCTCTTCCAGCGCGCGATCGCGGAGTCACCCCGCGAGCCGCTCTTCCACTATCACCGTGGCGCTGCCCTCACGAGGCTCGGGCGGTGGGTGGAGGCGGCCCAGGAATACGAGACGGCTCTGCGCCTCGGTCCCGATCCGGCCCTGGCCGACGCGACGCGTGCGGGACTCGCGGCCGTCAAGCCGATGACGCGCCCGAGCGCGCCTCGCCGTCAGGTCAGGGAGGAGGTCTCGATCCCGCTCTTTCGCAGCGGAGGCGCCTGGCTCGCCGACGTCACGGTGAACGACGAGCGTCGCGCCCGGTTCCTCATCGATACCGGGGCGAGCATCAGTGTCGTGTCACCCGACCTCGCGCGAAACCTCCGCATCGAGCGCGACCCTGGCTTGGCCCCGATCCAGCTGCGCACGCTGGCCGGCGTGATCACGGCGCCGATCGCCACGATTCCATCGCTGACCGTGGGCGGGCTCGAGGCTTCCGGCGTCAAGGCGGTCATCTACGATATCGGCCCGGGAGTCGACGGGATCCTCGGCAACTCCTTCCTCGACCGCTACCAGGTGACCGTCGACGCGGCCGGCGGCCGCTTGCTGCTGAGGCCGCGCTGACATGGCCGCGAGCGACGTGCTCGTGGCCGCGCTCCTCGAGGCACGCAACGACGACGGCGGGTGGCCGGCGACGCGAGGAGGCAGCAGCACCACCGAGACGACCGCCCTCGCGACGATGGCGCTCGCGTCAACGGGCGACGCCGAGATGGACCGGCCCGCCGCGGGTGGTCGTGGCTGGCTCGTCTCACGCCAGCGTTCCGACGGCGGCTGGCCCACCACCACGGCAGTGGACGAGAGCTCGTGGATGACCGCGCCGGCCGTGCTCGGCCTGGCGTCCGATCCTGGCACGCGACCGGCGGCGATCCGCGGGGCTCAGTGGCTGCTGGGCCGTGAGGGGCAGGGACTCGGCTGGTTCGCGCGCATCTTCTTCTGGCTCTTCCCCGAGAAGAAGGCGACCGAGATCGACACCGAGCTCACGGGTTGGCCGTGGAGCGCGGGAACGTTCAGCTGGATCGAGCCGACGGCGTATTCGCTGCTCGCCTTGAAGAAGCTCGGCGGTGCGCTCACCGATGCCCGCGCGCCCCGTCGCGTCGCGAGGGGCGAGGCGCTCGTCTACGATCGGATGTGCCCCGGCGGCGGGTGGAACTACGGTAACGCGCGCGTCATGGGCGAGAGCCTGTCCCCGTACGCCGACACGACCGCGCTCGCGCTCATGGCGCTTCACGATCGTGATCCGCGCGAGACGACACGCCACAGTCTGCGGGTTCTCGACGAGCTCACCCGCGACTCGCGCTCCGGGCTGGCGCTCGGCTGGAGCGCGCTGTGCTTCGACCTGTACGGGGTGTCGTCGACCGTGCTCCGCCATCGCCTTCGCGAGGAGTGGGCCGCGACACGCTTCCTGGAGAAGACGAAGCCGCTGGCGCTCGCGGTCCTGGCCCTGCACGACGGCGCACGCAGCTTCCGCGCATGATCTCGCGCCGCGACTTCCTGCGGGCGTCGCTCGGGGCTCCGCTCCTCGGCGTTCCGGTCGGCTGCTCACGATCCCCGGCCTGGGAAAGCGCCGCGTTCCGCCGGCCGGCCGAGTCGCGCATCGCGATCCTGCCCGCGGCGAGCTACCGTGTGCCGCTCGCGCACACCGTGCAGGACGGGCTGAAGCTGTGCGCCCCGCCGGTCGAGGGACGTCGCGTCGTCCTCAAGCCGAACCTCGTGGAGTTCGACGCGGCGGCCCCCATCAACACCCATCCCGCGGTGGTGGGCGCGGCGATCGACGCCTTCCGCGCGCTCGGCGCGCGTGACGTCGTCGTGGCGGAGGGGCCGGGACACCGTCGGGACACGGAGCAGATTCTCATCGCTTCGGGACTCTACGACGTGCTGCGCGAGCGTCGCGTTCGCTTCGTCGACCTGAACGAGGACGAGGTGACCCGCCTGACCCTGCGCAGCGACTTCACGCCGCTCCGGCAGCTCTACTTGCCCGACACGGTCGTGAAGAGCGATCTGCTCGTGTCGATGCCGAAGCTCAAGATGCATCACTGGGCCGGCGTCACGCTGTCGCTCAAGAACATGTTCGGCGTGGTGCCGGGCAGCGTGTACGGATGGCCCAAGAATCTGCTGCACTGGGCCGGCATTCACCAGAGCATCGTCGACATCAACAGCACGCTGCCCGTGCCGACGTTCGCGATCGTGGACGGCATCGTGGGCATGGAGGGCAATGGTCCGATCCAGGGTAAGGCGCGCGCGTCCGGCGTGCTGATTTTCGGCCAGGACCTCGTCGCCGTAGACGCGACCGCCGCGCGCGTGATGCAGGTCGAGCCGAGCAAGGTGACGCACCTTGCCTCGGCGTCGCAGTTCCTCGGCAACATCGCGGCCGACCGCATCGCCCAGGCCGGGCTCACGGTCGAGTCCGTATGGCAAGACTTCGCGGTGATCGAGGCGCTGCGGTCGCTCAAGCGCGGCTGACCGCACGACGCACGTCGTGACCTCGTCAGCATCCCCTCGCTCGCCCCGTGTGCTGATCCTCCTCGTCGCGCTGTACCTGCCCGCCGTGCTGGTCGGGCTCCAGGCCGTCGTCGACACGGATATCTGGTGGCATCTCCGCACCGGCCAGTGGATCGTGGAACACGGCACCATCCCCACGCTCGATCCGTTCTCGACGTACGGGCAGGGGAAGCCGTGGATCGAGTACAGCTGGCTCTTCGACCTCGCGATCCACGCGCTGTACCGATTGTTCGGTCTGCGCGGCATCGCCGTGTACGGGTTCGTGGCGTGCCTCGCGATCGTCGTGACGCTTTCCCGGCTCCTCGGGCGGATCGAGCCCCGACCTGCTCGTGTCGCAGCCGTGACGTCGATCGCCCTCGTGAGCATGGTGCCGATTCTCAGCCCGCGGTCGTATCTCGTCTCGATCGTCGCGTTCATCGTCGTGCTCGACGCCGTCCTGCGCGCACGCGCCGAAGCGAGAAGCCGACCGCTGTGGTGGCTGCCTGTCCTGTTCGCGCTCTGGGCGAACATCCACATCCAGTTCGTGTACGGCCTTGCGATTCTGGCCCTGGCCACGCTCGACGCCATGCTGCCGCGCCGCGCGAGCGACGACGCGTCCTCGGGACCGCCGCTTCGTACGTGGCTCGTCGTGGATGTCGTGTGTCTGCTCGCCACGCTGGCCACGCCGTATCACGTCCGCATCTACGGCGTGCTCCGGGACGTGAGCGCGCAGACCGGCGTCTACTACTTCAATCTCGAGATGCAGGCGATGCAGTTCCGGGAGATCTGGCACTGGGTGGCGCTCGGCCTCGTCCTCTCGGCGGCGTTCATGGCCGGTCGCCGACCGCCGTCACGATTCCTGGCCGTGATGTCGACACTGGGCGTGTTCGTGTCCTTTCGCTCTGGGCGCGATGTCTGGTTCGTCGTGGTATGCGCGACGGTGGTCCTCGCCACGGCGGGACGGTCACCGGCCGGCGCAACGTCCCACGTGTTCCCGGTGGGACGCCGCACGCGCTGGCGGGCCGTCGCCGTGGCCACGATCGCCTTCGCCATGCTGCTGGCGCGACAGTCCGGCGCCGTCCTGGACGCGCGCGTGCGTCGAGAATTCCCCGCTGACGCCGCCGCCGCCGTCGCTGCGGGCGGATACAGCGGTCCGCTCTACAACCACTTCAACTGGGGCGGATACCTGATCTGGCGCTTGCCGCAGATGCTGGTATCGATGGATGGACGCAGCCACGTTCACGGCGACGCGCGCATCGTGCAGTCGATGCGCACGTGGGCCGGCGTGGGCGACTGGCGCGCGGATCCCGACCTGATCGCGGCCGGCGTGGTGATCGCGGCCGTCGACGCGCCACTGGCGTCGCTTCTCCGCCGCGACGATCGCTTCCGCGAGGTGTACGCCGACTCGGTGGCCCGCGTCTTCGTCCCGGCGCGCACGACGCCACGCCCGTGACCCGCCGCATGCTGCCCGTGATCGTCGCGTCGCCGCTCTATGCGCTGGTCGCCGTTGTGACGATGCGACCGACGCCCGATCGGGATATCTGGTGGCACCTCCGGACGGGCGAGTGGATCGTGCAGCACCGCACCCTCCCCCGCGTGGATCCGTTCTATGGGGAGGCCGGCGTGCGGGTGTGGCGAGCGTGCACCTGGCTCTTCGATGCGCTCGCGTACTCGCTGCACCACGCGATGGGAACGGCTGGGCTTGCCGTGTACGCGCTGATGCTCGGCCTGGTGACGCTGGTCGCGCTTCAAGGGCTTGCGAGCCGTGCCTCCTCGCGCCCCGACGTCGTGATCGGGCTTCCTGCGCTCGCGCTGGTCGTGCTGATGCCGTTCCTCGGCCCGAGTCCCATCCTCGCCTCGATCACGCTCTACGCGCTCGAGCTGGTCGTGCTGTTTCGTGCACTGGAGACGGGACGCCGGCGCGGGCTGTGGTGGTTGCCCGTGTTGTTTGCGCTGTGGGCAAATGTCGACACCGGATTCAGGTACGGACTGCTGCTCCTGGCGCTCGCCACAGCTGCCAAGGCGCTCGAGCGTGGTGAGCGCCCGGAAGACCGACGGGAAGGCCTCGGCGCCATCCTTGCGGTGACCGTGCTCTGTGCGCTCGCGACGCTCGCCACGCCGTATCACCTCGGGCTTTACGCGAGCGCGCTGGACAGGAGTGGCCAGATGGCAGGGCGGGACATCTTCGACGATCTGATGTCGCCGCTGTTCCGTCGGCCCGCCGACTGGATCATGCTGGCCCTGCTCCTGGCCGCCACGGTCGCGGCCGGCCGGCGCTGGCGTCAGGCAGCGCTCCCTCTCCTCGTCATGGCCGCGTCTGCGTTCGCCGCATTTCGCGCCAGCCATGATGCGTGGCTCGTGGCCGTCTCCGCCGTCGCTGTCCTGTCGATGCCGCGGGCGGGGCAATACGGAGCGAGTCGGCCGGGCGCCTCACTGCACGCATGCGAAGGCGCGGACGTCGAGACGGCGGCATCTGACGCGGGATGGACGCGCCGGTCCTCGTGGAAAGTCGGGACGCGCGGCCGCATCGGGCTGGCGGCTCTGACCGCGATGGCGGCCGCGGCGGTTGTCTGGTTCATCGCGCCGATCGACACGCGATGGAACGCCGACGTTTCTGCGCGGTTTCCCGCGACGGCAGCCCAGGTCATCGAGGACCGTCGGTATCCGGGGCCCCTGTTCACGACGGTGGGGTGGGGCAGCTACCTGCTCTGGCGATTACCGCGGCTCGAGACGACCGTCGATGGGCGCCTCAACTTGCTTGGCGACGCGAGACTCCGTCGCCTGATCGCCACGTGGGACGGCGCCCGCGACTGGGCCGCCGACCCCGACCTCGCCATGGCGGGCACCATCATTGTGCCCGCCGAGAGCTCGCTCACGACACTTCTTCATGGCGATCCGCGGTTCGTGGTCGTCTATACTGACCGCGTCGCGGCGCTCTTCCTGACGCGACGAGCAGCGCACCGCGGGAGCGCACAGTGAAGGCGGAGGAGGCACTATGAAAGGGTTCGGTATCGCCTTGATCGCCCTCGGGATCGTGGTCATCGTGCTGGGCCTTCTCGGGGTCGGTGGCGGCGGTTACGATGTCCGCTCGCTCACCTTCGTGGGCGTCGTGATGGCGGTGGGCGGGTTTCTCCTGTACCGGCGCAACCGCGCGCGCGAGATCCCGCGTCGCGGCTGACCGACGTGCGGCGCATCCTCATCGTGGACGATGACGCGGAGGTCCTGTCCTTCATGACGGAGGCGCTGGATGGACACGGATACGACGTCCGCTCCCTGCAGAACAGCGTCCACGCCTCCGCGATCCTGGGCGAGGAGAAGTTCGACCTCATCGTTACGGACATCGTGATGCCGGCGGTGCACGGCCTCGAGATTCTCGAGCGCGCCAAGCGACGGAGCCCCGCGGCGCCTGTCATCTTCGTCACCGGCCATCCGCAGCAGGCGATCGTGGAGGAGGGGATGGAGAAGGGCGCGCTGGGCGTCCTCGAGAAGCCGTTCTCGGCGGCGGAATTTCAGTCGGTCGTGAGCCGCGCGCTCGCCACGACGGCCCGCGGCTGAACGACGAGGTGGTCCAGGCGGCTCGTCAGTCCTCCGCGGCTTCCGCGGGCGGTTCGTTCGGCATCCGCCAGATCGACCTGAGCTGATCGTAACGGCTGTTCGCCAGCTCCATCTCGCGCACCGGCTCGGCGTCGTCGTTGTGCACTACGGCCCAACCCTTCTCCGCGATCTGCTCGTCGATGCTGGTGTCCTTGCGGCGGTCGACCTTCGGAGGGCGGCCCGAGTGTGAGCGACGATCGTAGATGATCGCGACGTCAGGCTCGGCTCCGAGCGCGTTCTGGAGGGATCGGTAAGCGTCGGTGTTTCCGCTCGCGACGATGAACAGCTTACGGATCATCGCTCGTCTCCCACTCCGTCCGGCGTTCTGGACGACCGAGCGTACTGTCCCCACGGTCCTGTCGCCCCCGGTGCGGCGCCTGCCTGCTCGTGCAGCTTAAAATACTACGGGCCGCCTTGCTACCGCGCAAGAATTTCGTAGTCAGTACCGAGAGCCGCCATTTCGCACGACCTGCGGCGAGGCCAGCCACGGACCGCTGCACCCGCCGTGCATGATCTGCGACGCCGTCTCGTACTCGAGCCCGAACGTGACGGTCATCGTGACGGCGGACAGCAAGGCCGCCCCGCCGCACGCCAGGGCCTTGCCCGGGACGTACCAGGCGTCGGCCACTCCGGCGCCGAGCCGGTCCTCGGCGGCGGGGCCAGGCACGCTGCTCGTGTGTACGGCACAGCCGGCAAGGCACAGCACGATCAGGAGCGTAGCCAACGGTCGTTTCATCGGATCCTCCCGAGTTTGCGCGATCATACCGTGGTCGGGGATGCCATTCCACGTTTTCACCGTTATCGTCACCGTCGCGAGCTTTCCATTGGTAAAGTGCTCGGTGCCATGCGTTCGCTGTCCCGTGGTGTTGCGGACGGCATACTCGCAATGTGTTGTCAGGAGTGTCGTCGCACATGAGTGACCGTCGGCGGGTCGGGATCATCGGCGCTGGCCCGGCGGGGCTCACGGCGGGATACGTCCTCGCCCAGCACGGTGTGCCGGTCACCATCCTCGAGGCCGATCAAGCCTATGTCGGCGGTATCGCCCGTACGGCGCGCTACAAGGGCTACCACTTCGATATCGGGGGGCACCGATTCTTCTCGAAATCGAAGGAGATCGAAGACCTGTGGTCGGAATTGCTCCCCGCCGACATGCTGCAGCGTCCTCGATCATCACGGATTTACTACAAGGGCAAGTTCTTTGCGTACCCGTTGCGGGCGGGTGAAGCGCTGCGAAAACTGGGTCTGATCGAGTCGACTCGGTGCCTTCTGTCATACGGCCGATCCCGGCTATTTCCCGTGCACCAGCCGCGAAACTTCGAGGATTGGGTCAGCAACCACTTCGGGCGTCGACTGTTCGAGATCTTCTTCAAAACGTACACGGAAAAAGTCTGGGGCATGAGCTGCCGCGACATCTCCGCGGACTGGGCCGCGCAACGGATCAAAGGATTATCGCTGACGACGGCAGTGCTGAACGCCATAGCGCCGCACCGCGGTCGGACAGGCGGCGTCATCAAGACGCTGATCGACTCATTCAGGTATCCGCGGCGTGGCCCGGGGATGATGTGGGAGACGTGTGCGCGCAGGATTCAGGAGCTGTCTCTTATACACAT
>JBKPPN010000440.1:0-5261 GCA_046733575.1 Candidatus Methylomirabilota bacterium
GCGACAAGCCGCCCGTGCTGCTCACCACGAGCGATCTGCCGACGGCCACCCCGCACGCGACCGTACCCGAGCCCGGCGTCACGATCGTGATCCTGGGCGCGCTCGGCATCCTGGTCACCACGCGCCGAGGTGGGCTCAGTCCTTCACCGCACCTGCGATCAGGCCGCGGACGAGGTAGCGCTGCAGGCCGATGACGATGACGATCGTCGGCACGCTGGCCAGCATCGCGGCGGCTGCGATGTCGCCCCACGGGACCTCGAAGATCCCCGGGAAGAGCGCCAGCGCGACGGGCACGGTCCGGCTCGCCTCGGTGGCGGTGAAGGTGTAGGCGAAGAGGAACTCGTTCCAGCTGAAGAGGAACGTCAGCAGCGCGGCGGAGGCCGCGCCGGGCGCGGTGAGCGGGCCGATGATCCAGCGCAGCGTGCCGAGTCGACCCGCGCCGTCGATCGACGCCGACTCTTCCATGGCGATCGGGATCTCGCGGATGAAGCCGACGAGCAGCCAGATCGTCAGCGGCAGCGCGAACGACGTGTGCGCGAGCACGAGCGCCAGCCACGTGTCGCGCAGGCCGAGCGCGCGCACCAGCAGGTAGAGCGGGCTCACCGTGGTGATCTGCGGGAATGCCGTGCTGGCCACGATGCCGAGCAGCACCGCGCTGCGCCCGGGGACGGGCAGCCGCGCCAGCGCGTACGCGGCGGGGAACCCGATCGCGAGCGCCAGCGCCGTCACGATCACCGCGATGCCCAGACTGTTCCCCAGCGCGCGCGGCAGCGTGCTCTCCGTCAGCACCACGCGGTAGTGCGCCAGCGTCACCTCCGACGGCAGCAGCGGTGGGAGCCGCAGCAGCGCGCTCTCCGGCTTCACCGACGTCAGCGCCTGCCAGAAGAACGGCACCGCGTACAGCAGCAGCGCCCCGATCACGAGCGCGTCGCCCGCGCGCGCCGACGGCCGCCGCGCCGCCACGCTCACGCGGCCGCGTCCGCCCGCGCGAGCAGACGCAGGTAGATCCACGCCAGCGCCATCACGAGGGCGAAGACCACCACGCCGATCGCGGACCCGAACCCGAACTGCAGCATCTGGAACAGCGTGCGATAGGCGTAGATCGAGATCGTCTCGGTCACGCCGGCCGGACCGCCGCCGGTGAGGATGAACATGATGTCGAAGGCACGCAGGGCGTCCAGCGTGCGGAACAGCACCGCGATCATCAGCACGCGACGCAGCAGCGGCAGCGTGACGTGCATGAGCTCCGCGACGCGGCCCGCGCCGTCGACGATCGCGGCCTCGTGCATCTCGGGCGGGATGCCGAGGAGCCGCGCGTAGGCGAGCACGGCCACGAAGGGCATGGTGCGCCACACGTCGGCGAGGATCACGGCGGGCAGGGCCAGGTGGGGATCGCCCAGCCAGTTCAGGTGCACGCCGCCTGCGACGCCGAGCCCCAGCACGTAGTTCACGAGACCCGCCGCGGGATGGTACAGCCACTCGAACATGCGGGCGGTGACCACGGCCGGCATCGCCCACGCCAGCAACAGCAGCGACAGCCCGAGCCGCCGTCCGCGATGCTGACGCGCCAGGGCCAGCGCGACGGCGACGCCGAGGACGAGCTCGAGCGCGACCGACGCCACCGTGAACGTCAGCGTTGTGGCGAGCGCGGACCAGAAGCGCCGGTCGCCGGCGAGGAACGCGAAGTGCTGCGGCCCCACGAAGCGCGCGAGCTGGAAGATCGGGATGCGCTCCTGCAGCGAGAGCCAGACGACCCACACGCCGGGATAGACGCTCAGCGCGCCCAGCGTGACCACGGCGGGCGCGAGCATCAGGATGCCGAGGCGCCGGTCGGCGCGCTCGCGCGCCGTCATCGTCGCGACGCGAGGAAGTAGTCGAGGCGCCGCTGCGAGTCCGCGAGCGCGCGCGGCGCGGGCGTGACGCCGACCAGCGCCGCGGAGAAGGCGGGCTGCACGGTGGTGGAGATCAGAAGATAGTTCGGCGTGATCGGTCGCGGCCGTCCCTTGAGCATCAGCTCCTCGATCTCGGGGAGCCACGGACGGTCACGCACGAGGTCGGGCGCGCGATAGAGCGACATGCGCGCGGGATACAGATTGCCGACCATCATCGCCCGCTGCGCCCGCTCGCTGGTGAGGAAGCGCGCCAGGGCGAGCGCCTCGGCGGGATGCGCGGTGTGACGCGCGACGCCGACATGCGCGCCGCCCGTGGATCCGCGGCCCGCCAGCTCCGCGCGGCGACCCGGGATTGGCGCCACGCCGACGCGTCCGCGCACGGCGGAATCCGACGCCTGCACCATCTCGAGCACGTACGGCCAGTTGCGCAGGAACACGGCGTGGCCGTCGGTGAACGCGCGGCGCGACAGCTCCTCGTCGGCGGCGGTCACCCACGACGGGCTGGCGCCGCTGGCGATCAGCCCGCGCAGGTGAGTGAGCGCCTCGGTCGCGCGTCCCATGTCGGGAAAGACGCTGTCGCGCGAGCCCAGCAGCTCCGTGTCGTTGCCCCACAGCGCCTCGAGCACGTTGCACACGAGCCCCTCGTACTGCTTGCCCTGCCACACGTAGCCGTCAAGTCCGGGGTCGCGCTCCCCCTCGCGCACGCGACGGACCGCCGCGACGAGCTCGTCCCACGTCGCGGGGGGCGACACGCCGTGCCGTGCCAGGAGATCGCGGCGGTAGTAGAGCAGCCCCACGTTCATGTTCCACGGCAGCGCCCACACGCGCGTCTCCCACTGCGCCGCCGCCGCGGCGGACGGGAAGTAGGCGGCGAGGTCGTTGGCGCCGACGTGCTGGGTCAGGTCGAGCAGCCAGCCCGCGCGCGCGAACTCCGGCACCCAGATGATGTCGAGCATCATGACGTCGAAGCCCGCGCTGCGGCCCTCCAGGTTGATCACGTAGACCTGGTGCTGATCGTCCGAGCTCGCGGGGAGCGTCTCGTTCTTGACGCGCACGCCGGGATGCGCGGCCTCGAACTCGCGGATGAGCCCAGGAATGGGATCCGCGGGTCCGAAGATGTGCGCGTGCTTGAAGGTGATGGTGATGGCGCCCCCCGCGGCCGGTCGCCCCGTGTCCGGGACGCGGCCGCAGGCGGCGAGAAACGCGAGCGCGACGACGATGAAACCGGCGCGGCGACGCGCCATCCGCTACGCGGCCGCGGGCTTCACGTCCTTCACGATGCGCTCCAGCGTGCGCCGCATGGCCGGCACGCCGCTGCGCGGAAGATCGAACGTCAGCCACGTGGCGCCCATGGCCTTGGCGCGCTGCACGTCGCCCGCGACCTCGTCCGGCGTCCCCTGGAACGCGGCGCGGCCGCTGCCCTTCTTGGTGTCGGTGAGCTCGAGACTGTTGCGCGGCGCCAGCGTCGGCATGTCCTTGCGGCCGGCCTTCTCCGCCAGCGTGCGCAGCGTCGTCGCGCCCTTCTCGACGTCGTCGAGCGTCAGGCCGAGCGGGTGCCACGCGTCGCCGAGCTCCGCGCAGCGTCGCACCGCCGCGCCCGAGATCCCGCCGGGTGATCCGCCCACCCAGATGGGCGGATGCGGACGCTGCACGGGACGCGGCGAGAACGTCGCGCCCGACACGCTCACGTACTCGCCGGAGTAGCTCGGCACGTCCGCGGCCCACGCGGCACGGATGGCGCGCAGGTAATCGTTGCTCATGCGACCGCGCTCGTGAAACGGCAGTCGGAGGTCCGTGAACTCCGCATCGTCCCAGCCCACGCCGACGCCGAAGATGAAGCGACCCTTCGAGGCCTGGTCGACGGTGGCGGCGGCCTTCGCCGCGACGAGCGCGTTGCGGTAGGGCAGCACGATGACGCTGGCGCCGAGCTGGATCGTCCGCGTGCGGCCGGCGAGATAGGCGAGCAGCGAGAACGGGTCGGGCCAGTGCGGCCCGTAGTGCTGCGTGGTAGCCGGCTTGGCCAGGATGTGATCGGGCACGAACACGCCGTCGACCCCGAGCCCCTCCGCCGCCACGGTGAGCTCTTCCGCCTCCGCGATCGTCAGCTGCCAGATGGGGAGAATCGCGCCGAACTTCATGAGAGCACCTCCCGCGCCATCACGGCGACGCGTCGGTTCTCTCGTGATCGGCAGATCGTGTCAAGCGGGCGCGCGCACGGGCGGACCCTGCGGTCGCAGCACGTCGATCGCGTACACGACGTCGAGACGGTCACCGAGCCACCCCGGCGTCGACGTCCGCGCGTCGATGGCGACGCCGGCGGCCACGTTCGCGGCGCGCACGACGGCGATGGAATCGGTGGGCACCGGCGACGGCTCCGGGACGTGCGGGAGTATCCGCGTGTCGGGTCGACGGAACGTCAGCTCACCCTCGCCTCCGGGCTCGACGCGATAGCCCTCCTCGTGGACGGAGCGGTGATGTCGTCGACAGAGGAGGGCGAGGTTCGACAGCGTCGTCGGGCCGCCGTGAGCCCAGTGCTTGATGTGGTGCGCGTCCGCGAACCGCGCCGTGCAGCCGGGAAAGCGACAGCCGCGGTCCCGATGCATCAGCGCGCGCCGTAGCGCGGGCGGAACCGTGCGGGTTCGAGCACCGACCTCGGTGACGCGGCCGTCCGGCTCGTGCCGCATGACCACCCGCGTGGCGTCGCACGCCAGCCGCTGCGACGTTTCCGCGGAAACGCGTGCGCCACCGTCGAGCACCGACTGGCCCGGCGCGTCCCCGTCGGCGAGCACCGCGGCGTCGACGTGCACGACGACCTGATAGCGCTCCGCGGCGGCGCCGGGATCCATGCCGCGGTGGAGCGCCGTCTCGGCGACGAGCCCGAGCGCATCCGCGCGCTGCTGCCCGAAGCTCGGCGGCTCGGTCGCGGGGTGCGGACACGTTTCCGCGGAAACGTCTGGCGCGCGTCGCCGCTGGTACAGCGTCTCGCGTGCGGCGTCCAGCGCCCGCATCACCACGGCGCCGACCTCCGGCGTGAGGCGACCGCGGATGACGACCATGCCGTCTTCGTCGTGATACACCTGCAGCGACCGGCAGGCGTGGCGTCGCCGTGTCTCGCGATGCTCGATGTTGCGATCGACGCGCCGCCAGCCCCGCACGATGCGCTCGACGTGCTCCGCCGTCCCCGCCTTGCCGACCGCGAGCAGACGCGCTTCGGTCTCAGGTGTCGCCACGCGCGTGAGGGCGCGGACCTTGGCGTACGACAGCTCGCCGCGCGCGAGCGCCTCCGTCAGCCTTGGCAGCGGCGGCAGCGCACGCGCGACGCGCACACGCTCGCGCGCGGCGCCGAGGTCGAGCCCCACGCGCCACGAC
>JBKPPN010000441.1:0-10542 GCA_046733575.1 Candidatus Methylomirabilota bacterium
GCCATCGCCCTGGCATGCTGGACGGCGGCACGGCTGCGCGGCAGTGGCGCCGCGCGCCCGCGTCGAGGGCAGGTGGCATGAAGACGAGCGTCTATCGCGGCGGCGGGACCCTGACGACGGAGGACTGGCCCGTCCCCGTGATCGGTCCGCGCGATCTGCTCGTGCGGCTCCGCGGCTGCGGCCTCTGCGGCTCGGACATCGCGAAGGTCTCCGCGCCGGCCACGCGCGTGCCGTCGGTGTTCGGCCACGAGCTGGTGGGCGACGTCGTGGCGGCCGGCGACGAGGTCGCCGACTTCGCCCTCGGCGACCGCGTGGTGGCCGCGCATCACGTCCCGTGCGGCACGTGTCACCTCTGCCGGCGTGGCAGCGAGTCGATGTGCCCGGCCTTCAAGGCGAGCCACCTCGATCCCGGCGGCTTCGCGGAGTTCGTCCGCGTCCCGGAGCCGAACGTGCGTCACGCGACGTTCCGCGTGCCGGCCCACGTGACGGACGAGACCGCGTCCTTCGTGGAGCCGCTCGCGTGCTGTCTGCGCGCGGTACGGCGGATGCGCATCACGAGCGGTGACACGGCGGCCGTCGTGGGGCTGGGGTCGATCGGGTCGATGTTCGTGCAGCTCCTGCGTCGCGCCGGGGCGACCGTCGTCGGCGTCGATCCCATCGATTCGCGTGCAGCGCTCGCGGTCACGCTGGGCGCCCGCGTGGCGGCGTCGCCTGACACGGCGGCGCGCGCGCTGCGCACGGTGAGCGACGGACGTGGCGCCGACGTGGTCGTGGTCACGGGCGGCGGCGCCGACGTGCTACCGTGGGGAGCTGGTGTCGTACGTGACGGCGGCAGCATCCATTACTTCGCGGGCGGCGGTGGAACCGTCCTGCCCCTCGCGCTCGAGGAGCTCTATCACCGCGAGCTCACGATCATGACGACGTACTCGTCGTCGCCACGCGATCTCACCGATGCGTTCACGCTGCTCGTCGCCGGCGAGGTCGACGTGAGCGCGCTGGTCACGCACCGCCTGCCCCTGACGCACGTCGCGGAAGCGGTCGACCTCATGCGCCGACGCGAGGCGCTCAAGGTCTTCGTCACGCCATGAGGGCGCAGGTGTTCCACGGGCCCGGCGACCTGCGGCTGGAAGACGTGGCCGTCCCTTCGCCCGGTCCCGGCGAGGTCACGCTGAAGATCGAGGCCGCGCTCACGTGCGGCACCGACGTGAAGACGCTCCGTCGCGGCCATCCCGTCATGATCCCGCACCTGCCGACGGTGTTCGGTCACGAGTTCGCGGGGACGGTGTCGGCCGTGGGCGCCGGCGTGGCCCGCACGCGCGAGGGCGACCGCGTGGTGGCCGCGAACTCGGCGCCCTGCGGCGACTGTCGTCCGTGCCTCGGCGGACGGCCCAACCTCTGCGAAGACTTGTTGTTCGTGAACGGCGCCTACGGCGAGTTCATCACGCTGCCGCCGCGCCTGGTGGCGCGCAATCTGGTGAAGATCGGTGATCGTGTGCCAGCCGCACGGGCCGCCTTCGCCGAGCCGCTCGCCTGTGCGCTCCTGGCCGTGGAGCGCGCCCGCGTCGAGTCCGGGCAGACCGTCGTGGTCTTCGGGCACGGGCCGCTCGGCTGTCTGCTCGCCATGGCCGTGAGCGCGCGCAAGGCCCAGCCGATCATCGTCGGGAAGCCGGGGTGGCGCCTCGAGCGCGTCCGTGCTCTCGGCGTCGGCGTCTGCGTGGACGCGGGCGGTCGCGACGACGTCGTCGCGGCGGTGCGCGAGGCGGCCGGCGCCCCCATCGACGTCACGATCGATGCCACCGGGCGACCCGAGGTCTGGGAGCAGGCCGTCGACGCCGTCGATCGTGGCGGCAGCGTGGTCTTCTTCGGCGGCTGTGCGCCGGGGACGTCCGTGCACATCGGCACGCGGCGGCTCCACTACGAGGAACTCACCCTGCTCGGAACGTTCCACCACACCCCGGAGACGATCCGTCGCGCGGTCGACCTCGTCGAGTCCGGCGCGATCGTTCCCGACGGATTGCTGACCCATCACATGGGGCTCGCCGACGTGCGTCAGGCGCTCGGACTCATGGAGACCGGCGAGGCCCTGAAGGTATTGATCGAGCCATGACGTACCCGCGATCGACCTGGACGGTTGTCAGCCTGGCCCTCCTCGCGCTCGGTGTCGCCACGCTGGGCGCGACCTCGATGGCATGCGCGTTCGATCCCGAGGAGACGTTTCATCCCGGGGCGTACGTGCTGTCCGTCGAAGGCGGGGGAGGCGCGCGGGTGAACACCGAACAGCTCGCCGATCCGACGAGGCTGAAGATGTGGAACGCGGGCATCCGGCTCTCGATGATTCCCTGGGGGCCGGTGGGACCGGGCGTTCTTCGCGGCGCATTCGAAGTCGGCCTCGAGCCGTTCTTCCAGCGCTACACCGACCCCGTCCAGGCCAGCTTCGCGGGATTGGCCGCGGTCGGCCGCTATCACTTTCTCTCACTCGGTCGTGTCGTCCCCTATGCCGAGGCGTTCCTCTCCGCGGGCGGCACGAACCTGAAGATCCGCGAGATCGATTCGGACTTCACCTTCCTGGTGCAGGCGGGAGCGGGCCTGTCGGTGTTCCTCACCGACCACGTCGCGATGTACGGGGGGTACCGGTTCCAGCACGTCTCGAACGGCAACACCAGCCAGCCCAATCGCGGCTTCGAATCCCACATGGGCGTGGCCGGCGTCTCGTACTATTTCAAGTGACCCGAATCTCGGAACCCAACGGAAGGGATAGAAGCCCAATGTCATCACCCCTTGCGGAGATCGTTCTCGCCGGCCCACGCGGGTTCTGCGCCGGCGTGGAGCGCGCGATCGATGTGGTCGAGGTGGCGCTGTCCGTGTGCGGACCGCCCGTGTACGTGCGCAAGGAGATCGTCCACAATCGCCACGTCGTCCAGACGCTCCGGACGAAGGGCGCCATCTTCATCGACGAGCTGGACGAGGCGCCCGACGACGCGACCGTCGTGTTCAGCGCGCACGGCATCTCGCCCGCGGTGCGGGACGAGGCGCGCCGCCGGGGGCTGCGCGTCATCGACGCCACCTGTCCGCTCGTCACCAAGGTGCATCTCGAGGCCATCCGCTACGCGCGCGAGGGCTACTCCATCGTGCTCATCGGCCATCGCGACCACGACGAGGTGATCGGCACGCTGGGCGAGGCGCCGCAGCGCATCCTCGTGGTGGCCAACGCCGAGGCCGTCGCGTCGCTGGACGTCCCCGATCCCTCCAAGGTCGCGTACCTCACGCAGACGACGCTGTCCGTGGACGACACGCGAGACATCATCGAGGCGCTGCGGCGGAAGTTTCCGCGCATCGTCGGTCCCTCCCGTGACGACATCTGCTATGCCACCCAGAACCGGCAGGCGGCCGTGAAGCGACTGGCCGGCGACGTCGACGTCGTGCTCGTCATCGGCTCCGCCAACAGCTCCAACGCCATCCGCCTCGTCGAGGTGTCCCGCACCGCCGGCACCCGCGCCTACCTGATCAACGACGTGAAGGACATCAAGCCGGAGTGGCTCGAGGGCGCGGCGCGCATCGGCATCACGGCGGGCGCGTCCACGCCGGAAGTGCTGGTCAGCGACGCGGTGCGCGCGCTCCGCCAGCACGGCGCGAGCGTGCGAGAGGTCCGGGTGGTGGACGAGGACGTGCGGTTCGCGCTGCCGCAGGAGCTCGAGACCATGGCGCGCGAGCGGAACATGACCCTGCCGTCGCGCACGGCCATGCGGCAGAGCATCTGACGGCGCGCCGGTGAGCCGCGCCGCGACCACGCGAACCCTGCGCGCCGCCGTGCTGGCCGTGCTGGCCGCGGCGCTCCTGACCGCGACGGGACCGACGCCGCTCCGGGCCGACGGTGTCACCGAGCGGCCGGTGCTCGACAACGACCGTGTCACGCTCGTCGAGTACACGTTCCCGGCGGGCTTCAAGGGTGAAGAGCACGCGGCGTTCGCCAACGAGCTGGCCTACGTCCTGGCCGGCGAGTTCACCGTCGCCACGCGCGGACGCGGGGCGCGCGTGCTTCGTCGCGGCGAGGTCGAGTACGCGAGCAAGGGCACCATGCACACGTCGTCGAACGACGGCGCCACGCCCGCCGTGGTGCTCGTCGTCATCCTCAAGTAAGGAGTCACTGCCATGCGGCTGTGCACCTATCGCAAGGGGACGAGCGCGCCGCGTCTCGGCGCGGTGCTGGGTGAGGGCGCCGACGCCACCGTGGTCGACCTCGTCGCCGCGGCCGACGCGCTGGCGAAATCGCGCGGCGCCATCCGTCGCGGTCGCACGTTTCCGAAGACCATGCTCGAGCTGATCCAGGGCGGTGCGGACGCGCTCGCCCTCACGCGGGAGGCGCTCGACCACGTGCACGGCGTGCGTGAGCGCGAGGGCGCCGGGGCCGTGACCGAGCAGAGGCTCGGCGCGCCGCTCGCGCGGGTGCGGCTGCAGGCGCCGATCCCGCGTCCGGCCCGGAACGTGTTCTGCCTCGGCCGCAACTACGCGGCCCACGCCGCCGAGCGCGGCGCGGAGGCGCCCGCGCACCCCGTGTACTTCACTAAGCCGCCGGAGTGCGTGGTCGGCCCGGGCGCCGACGTCGTGCACCACGCCGCGACGAACGAGCTCGACTACGAGGTCGAGCTGACCGTGATCCTCGGCACGGCGGGCCGCGACATCCCGCGCGACGCCGCCCTCGCTCACGTGTTCGGCTACACGGTCGTCAACGACGTGACCGCGCGCGACCTCCAGAAGCGACACGGGCAGTGGTTCAAGGGCAAGTCGCTCGACACGTTCTGTCCCATGGGCCCCGTCCTCGTGACGGCGGACGAGATCCCCGATCCGCAGACGCTCGACGTCGCGCTGCGCGTGAACGGCGAGACGCGGCAGTCGAGCAACACGAAGACCATGATCTTCCCCGTGGCCCAGTGCATCGAGGTCCTGTCCCAGGGCTTCACGGTGCTGCCGGGCGACGTGATCGCCACCGGCACGCCGGAAGGCGTCGGCGCGGCCAGCGGCCGCTTCCTGAAGGCGGGCGACGTGATGGAGGCGGAGGTGGAGGGCATCGGCGTGCTCAAGAACCGCGTGGTCGCGCCCAAGTGAGCGCATGAGCTTCGTGACGCACGTCGAGTGCACGGTGTGCGGCGCGCGTCACGATCCGCGCCGGCTGCTCACCGTGTGCGAGACGTGCGGGCAGATGCTGGCCGTCCGCTACGACCTGGCCCGCGTCGCGGCGTCGGTCACGAAGGCGACGCTCCTCCCGCGGCCGCCCGGCATGTACCGCTTCCGGGAGCTCACGCCGCTCGACGACGACGAGACGCCCGTCACGCTCGGTGAAGGCGGCACGCCGCTTCTGTTGCTCGGCCGACTCGCCGACCACGTCGGCGTCCGGACCGTCGTCGCCAAGGACGAGGGCCAGAATCCGACCGGCACGTTCAAGGCGCGGGGCCTCGGCATGGCCATCACGCGCGCGCGGACGCTCGGCGCCACCGGCGTGATCCTGCCCTCCGCGGGGAACGCGGGCGGCGCGGCCGCGCTCTATGCGGCACGGGCGGGATTGCCGTGTGCGGTCATCGTGCCGCGCGGGACGCCCCCGGCCGCCGTCGCGGAGGCGGCCATCGCGGGCGCGCGCGTGTTCACGATCGAAGGATCGATCGCCACGGCGGGACGGATCGTCGCCAAGGTGGCGCCGAAGGCGGGCTGGTTCGACCTGTCCACGCTCAAGGAGCCGTACCGCCTCGAAGGCAAGAAGACGATGGGCCTCGAGCTGGCCGAGCAGATGGACTGGACGATGCCCGACGTCCTGCTCTATCCCACCGGCGGCGGCACCGGTCTCGTCGGCATCGCAAAGGCGTACGAGGAGCTGCTCGCGATGGGCTGGCTCTCGGGATCGCGGCCGCGCTTCGTGTCCGTCCAGGCGGAGGGCTGCGCGCCGATGGTGCGCGCCTTCGCGAGCGGCGCGGAGACGACGACGGCGTGGGAGAACCCGGTGACGCACGCCGCGGGGCTCCGCGTGCCGTCGCCGTTCGCGGGACGGCAGATGCTGCGCATCCTGCGCGAGACGGGCGGGGACGCCGTCTCCGTCACGGAGCGCGCGATCGTCGAGGCCCAGCGCCTGCTCGCGCGCCTCGAAGGCGTGTGGACGTCGCCCGAAGCGGCGGCGACGGTGGCCGCGCTCGGGATCCTGAAGGACCGGCGTGCGCTGCCCGCGGACGCGCGCGTGCTGCTCGTGCTCACGGGCGCCGGGATCAAGAACGATCCGCCCGACCTGCCCGCGCCCCACGATCTGGACGGCGCCGACGACGCCGTCGTCGACGCCGTCGTGCGCGCTCTCGGCGCCACGCCGTCGCGGTGACGCCCGCGCCGACGTCGGCGCGGGATCTGCGCACGCGTGCGTCGGTTGTGAGGGGTGCCGCCCGCTGATAGGATTTGCCCCTACCTCAGGGCAGGAGGCTCCTCGATGACAGTGGAGATCGCCAAGCTCAGGAACGTCGCCATCGTCGGTCACGGCGGTGTCGGCAAGACCTCGCTGGTCGAGGCCATGCTGTTCGCCGCGGGCGCGGTGACACGGCTCGGCAAGGTCGACGACGGCACGACGACCACCGACTTCGATCCCGACGAGGTCAAGCGGAAGATCTCCATCAACACGGCGGTCGCTTTCTGCGAGTGGAAGGGCCACCACATCAACCTGATCGACACGCCGGGATACGGCGACTTCATCGCCGACGCACGCGCGGGGCTGCGCGTGGTCGAGGCGGCCGTCGTGGTCGTCGACGCGGTGGCCGGTGTGCAGGTGCAGACGGAGAAGGTCTGGAAGTTCGCCACGGAGTTCAACCTCCCGCGCGCCGTCGTGGTCAACCGTCTCGATCGTGAGCGGGCCGAGTTCTCCCGCACGCTGGAGGCCCTCGGTCGTCGTCTCAAGGGCCGGCTGGTGCCCATCCATCTGCCCATCGGCGAGGAGCACGACTTCCACGGCTACGTCGATCTCGTGAAGCAGAAGGCGATCACCTACGCGGACGGCAAGCCAACGGAAGGCGCCATCCCGGGTGACCTGGCCGACGCGGCCAAGGAGGCACGCGAGAAGCTGGTCGAGGCCGCCGCAGAGACCGATGACGACCTCCTCAGCAAGTACCTCGACGAGGGCGCGCTCGACGAGGCCGAGATGCTGAAGGCGCTGCGCGCCGGCATCGCGGAGGGCAAGGTCGTGCCCGTGCTGTGCGCGGCGGCGTCCAAGAGCACCGGCGCCACGGGCCTGCTCGACCTGGTCGTCGAGGCGTTCCCGTCCCCCGCCGATCGTCCCGAGGTGAGCGGGCTCGACGGCAAGACCAAGCAGCCCACCACGCGTGCCGCCACGCCGACGGCGCCCGTCTCCGCGCTCGTGTTCAAGACGCTCAGCGATCCGCACGTCGGCAAGCTCTCGCTCTTCCGCGTCTACAGCGGCACGCTGAAGAACGACTCGCAGCTCCTCAACGCGGCCCACGGCGTCAAGGAGCGCATGGGCCACATCTCGTGGCTCCAGGGCAAGAACAGCAAGAACATCGACGCGCTGGGGCCGGGCGAGATCGGCGTGGTGGCCAAGCTCAAGGAGACGCAGACGGGCGACACGCTGAGCGACGACGCGCATCCCGTGGAGCTGCCCCGCATCACGTTCCCCGAGCCGTCCATCTCCTTCGCCATCCAGCCCAAGTCACGGGGCGACGAGGACAAGATCTCGCTGGCCCTGGCGCGGATCCAGGAAGAAGACCCCACGGTCCACCACCACTTCGACCCCGAGACCAAGCAGCTCCTCATCTCCGGCGTCGGCAGCATGCATGTCGAGATGATCGTGGAGCGCATGAAGCGCAAGTACAACGTCGACGTGACGCTGCTGCCGCCCCGCATCCCGTACAAGGAGACCGTGAAGGGACGCTCGGAGGCGCAGGGCAAGTACAAGAAGCAGACGGGCGGACGCGGGCAGTACGGCGACACGTGGATCCGCATCGAGCCCCTCCAGCGCGGCGGGGGGTTCGAGTTCGTGGACGACATCTTCGGCGGCGCCGTCCCGCGCAACTTCATCCCCTCGGTCGAGAAGGGCGTCCGCGACGCCATGAAGAAGGGGATCCTGGCCGGCTACCCCATCGTCGATCTGAAGGTCACGCTCTACGACGGCTCGTACCACGACGTCGACTCCTCCGACATGGCCTTCCAGATCGCGGCCTCCATGGGCCTGCAGAAGGGATTCATGGAGGCCAACCCGATTCTGCTCGAGCCGGTCATGAACGTGGAGGTCGTCACGCCGTCGGAGCAGGCGGGCGACGTCATCGGCGACCTCAACTCGCGACGCGGGCGAATCATGGGCATGGAGCCGGCGGGCGAGACCGCCTCCGTTCGCGCGCAGGTGCCGATGGCCGAGATGCTGACGTACGAGACGACCCTCCGGTCCATGACGGGCGGGCGCGGCGGCTACTCCATGGAGTTCTCCCACTACGAGGAAGTGCCGGCGTTCATCGCGGAGAAGGTGATCAAGGAAGCCAAGACCGAGAAAGCGGAGAAGTGACCGCCGCGTTCCTGGTCGCGCTCGTCGGACTGGGCTTGCTGGGCGCGTTCGTTTCGGGGCTGCTCGGCGTGGGCGGCGCCATCGTGATGATCCCGCTGCTGCTCTATGCGCCGCCCCTCCTCGGTGTGGGCGAGCTCGACGCCCGATCGGTCACCGGGATCACGATCGCGCAGGTCTTCGTGGCGGCGTCGTCCGGGATGCTCGCGCACCGACGCCGGCGCCTCGTGCACGCGGAGCTCGCCGTCTGGGGCGGCGTGTCGATGGCGATCGGATCGCTCGCGGGCGCCCTCGCGTCCCATGCCGTGCCCGCCCGGATGCTGCTGCTCGTCTTCGCCCTCATGGCCACCGCCGCCATGGGGCTCATGCTCCTGCCGCGCCGTCTGCTCGAGCGTGCGGAGGCGACCGCCACGCCCCGCACCCGCTTCAGTCGCGTGCGCATCGTAATCGTTGGCGCGTCGGTCGGCGTGGCGGCGGGCCTGGTGGGGGCGGGCGGCGCGTTCATGCTGGTGCCGCTCCTGCTCGTGGTGGTGGGCGTCCCGATCCGTGTCACGATCGGAAGCTCGCTCGCCATCACGGCGGTGTCGTCGCTGGCGGGCTTCGTGGGCAAGGTGACGACGGGCCAGGTCCCGTATGCGGCCGCGGTGGCGGTGGCGGTGGGCGCCGTCCCGGGGGCGCAGCTCGGCGCGGCGCTCAGCCTGCGCGTGCCGGGCGAGCGGTTGCGGATGATGCTGATGGTCGTCATCGCGATCAGTGCGATGCGCGTGTGGTTCGACGTGCTCAGTCCCTGAGCGTTGCTGGTGGTGCGGTGAGGAGGCTGGTGGTGGGGAATCGATGGCTGACGTGGATGGCGCCCGGCGTGCTCCTGCTTGCGCTCTGGGCCACGACCGCGGCGGGCGCCGACAGCGCGCTCGAGACGGCGATGACGGAGTTCCAGCTCGTGCGCATGGGCAGCGAGACGCCGCCCGCGTTCGCGCTGGAGACGCTGGACGGCAACACGCTGCGTCCGGGCGACCTGAAGGGCAAGGCCGTCCTGCTCTACTTCTGGGCCACCTGGTGACCGTACTGCGCGAGGGAGTTGCCCTCGGACATCGAGCAGATCCACCGCGAGTACAGCACGCGCGGCCTCAGCGTGGTCGCCGTCGACATGCAGGAGAACCACGACAAGGTCCAGCGCTGGGTGAAGGAGAAGAACGTCTCCTTCACGGTCGCGCTGGATCGCACGGGCAGCGTGCTGCGCGCCTACGACGTGCGCGCCACCCCGGCCGTGTTCGCCATCGGGCGTGACGGCAAGCTGGTGGCCAAGGCGATCGGCGTGAAGAGCTGGACGAGCCCGCGCGGGCGCGCGTTCCTGGAGGCGCTGCTGGGCCGGTGACCCCGTCGCGGCGCAGACGCAGCGAGCCATGAGCGAGACGATCCCGGCCAGCGACCCGCATCCGCGGCGCCGCGTCCGCGTCGTCGACAGCGAGATGGCCTACGTCGACACCGGCCGCGGCGCGCCGGTCGTCTTCCTCCACGGCAACCCGACGTCGTCGTATCTCTGGCGCAACGTCATTCCCCACGTCGCGTCGCACGCCCGCTGCCTCGCGCCGGATCTGATCGGCATGGGCGACTCGGGAGCCGCCCCGGGCGGGCGCTATCGCTTCGCCGATCACGCACGCTACCTCGACGCGTGGTTCGAGGCCGTGGACCTCGCACGCGACGTCACGCTGGTCGTGCACGACTGGGGCTCGGCCCTCGGCTTTCACTGGGCGCGTCGACACCCCGAGCGCGTGAAGGGGCTCGTCTACATGGAGGCGATCGTCCGTCCCGTCACGTGGGCGGACTGGCCGGAGAACGCGCGGAAGATCTTCCAGACGATGCGGTCACCCGCCGGCGACGACGTCGTGCTGCAGAAGAACGTGTTCGTCGAGCGGATCCTGCCCGCGAGCGTGATGCGCGGGCTCGGCGAGGCCGAGATGCGCGTCTATCGTCGTCGCTACGTCGAGCCCGGCGAATCGCGCCGGCCG
>JBKPPN010000442.1:0-13733 GCA_046733575.1 Candidatus Methylomirabilota bacterium
CCATCGAGCGGTCCGGGCATGGCATCCGCTCCTTAGAAAATCGCGAGCGGGTGCGCGGGCGCCCCCGTGCTGCCGACCAGTCGGATCGGCGTCGCGGTGAACAGGAACTCGTAGCGCCCTTCCTCGCGGCACGCCTGCGCAAGTCGCTCGGGGTTCGTGTTGTCGACGAGGGCGAGGCCGAGCACCGGGATGGCCATGTGCACACCCATGCCGTAGCCCGCGTAGCCGATGGGACGCTCGTCCATCATGTCCCACGAGATCGCCGCGATGTCCTTCTCGCGGAACCACTCGAGACACGACAGATGCAATCCCGGATGCGGCGACACGCGCGGCACCCAGTCCTGATTCTCCTTGCGGAAGCGCTCGTCGCCGCTCCGCACGACGACGACGTCGCCCGGCTCGATGCGCACGCCCTCACGCGCGGCCACCGCGTCGAGCTCCGCGGGCGTGACGGGATGGCCGACGGTCACGTAGCCTTCCTTGCGCACCGCCGCGACGTCGAGGAGAACGCCGCGCGACGTGATGCCGTCGAAGAGCGGATCGATCGGACACCAGGTGGCGCCCGCCGCGGTGAGGCTGTCCTTGAACGGCCGGCCGTTGTAGAGCTCGCCGTCCCACGCCACGTGGCAGAGCGCGTCGATGTGGGTGATCCAGAAGCCGTGGTAGATCATGTCGAAGCGATCGAGCACGACGTCGTTGCGCTCGCGCTGCGACGGGAACGTCACGTTGTACATGTAGACGGGCGAGGCCACGACGTCGCGCGCGAGCGAGACGGTGCGGCCCGTCTTCACGAGCGACAGCGCGCTCGCGCGCTTGGCCGCGGTGATCAGGTTCACGGTGCCCTTCTGGTCGTTGTCGCCCCAGCGGCCCCAGTTGTTGAGCTGCTTGAAGTAGCCGTCCACGTAGGACTGTGAGGGCGCGGTCCAGTCGGACATGCGGGCTCCTTCTCGAGGGGAATTAGGGCGCACCATAGCACACGTCGATTCCGAGTGTCCGCGCGTGGGCGGCGGACAGCACGACGCGCCGCTCGCTCGCGATCTCGAGGCACACGGGGCCCTCGTCGCCGTGGGGATCGATCTCGACGACCAGGCGCAGCGGCGAGGGCGGCCAGCGATACGTCAGCTCCTTCGTCGTCTCGTCGACGAGCGCGCCGCCGATCACGTCGCCCCACTGGCGCACGGCACGCTCGCGCCCACGGGCGCGCAGCCGGAGCCCGATCACCGTCACGGGCGGCGGCGGATCGGACGGCCCGGGCGGCGGCACCCAGCCCGGGTTCTCGTCGTCGCCGGGCGACTCCGCGAACTGCACGACGATGCCACCGGCCTCGTGTGGATGCAGGAAGGCTTCCTTCCAGCGCGGGTCCGAGTCGTCGTGGCCCACGATGCGGTAGCCCGCGGCGCTGGCGCGGTCGCACGTCGCGCGCAGGTCGGGCACGCGGAACGTGACGTGGTGCACACCGGGGCCGTGCGAGGCGAGGAAGCGATGCAGGAACGCGGGCTCGCCGCGCGGCGCGAGCACCTCCAGGCGTTCGCCTCCCGCGAAGCGCCAGTGACCGAACGTGAAGTGCGGTGTGTCCATGCCGAACACGGGCTCGCCGCCCAGGACACCCGCGAGTATCGCGGGGGCGTCGGCGAGCCGCGGCATGGCGATGGCGATGTGATCGAGAGCGATCGGACGCATGGCGACGTAGTGTACGGTATGCGCATGGCGGTCGAGACCTGGGATGCGCGCCTCGCCGCGCGCACGGCCCGCGACGACGCGCGCGTGATCGGCATCGTCGGCCTCGGTCACTTCACCAGCCACTTCCTGCAGCTGGTGCTGCCCCCGCTCTTCCCGCTCGTGCGCGAGCGCTTCGACGTCAACTACGTCGCGCTGGGGTTCGTGCTCACCGTGTTCTTCGCGGCCTCCGGCATCGGGCAGGCGTCGTCCGGCTTCCTCGTCGACCGCTTCGGCGCGCGACGCGTGCTCCAGGCCGGCTTTGCCGTGTACGCCGGCGGCATCGCGCTGATCGGTCTCAGCCTCTCGTACCCGATGCTGGTCGCCGGCGCGCTGGTGGCCGGCTTCGGCAACTCCGTCTTCCATCCCGCCGACTACGCGATCTTCAACAGCGCCGTCGACACCCGCCGACTCGGGCGCGCCTACAGCATCCACAGCGTGCTGGGCAGCCTGGGGTGGGCGGCCGCGCCGCCCACCACGCTCGCTCTCACCGCGCTCGTCGGCTGGCGCGGCGCGCTCGTGATCCTCGCCGCCTTCGGCCTCGTCGTGGGCGTCATCGTCACGTCCCGGATGCGCGGCCTGCCGGATCATCGAGCGGGCGGCGCACGATCGACGCTCGCGGGGGCGTCCGTCCTCGGTGACCTGCGCGTGCTGATCGAGCGACCGGTGCTGTTCGCGTTCTCCTACTTCCTGCTCTTGGCCGCGGCGTGGGTGGGACTGCAGACGTTCGGCGTCCCGGTCATCTCCGCCCTCTACGGCGTTCCGCTCGCCAGCGCGGCGACGGCGGTCACGGGCTGGCTGCTCGGCATCGGCGGCGGCACGCTCCTCGGCGGGATGCTGGCCGATCGCACGAGCCGCCACGACGCAGTGGCCGGGGGAGGACTGTTCACGGCAGCGATCCTGACGTTCGTCGCGGCCAGCGGCGCGATGCCCCTCGCCCTCGTGGTCGTCGTCATGACGCTGTCGGGATTCTGTCTCGGCATCACGTCGCCGTCGCGCGACATGCTGGTGCGGCGCGCCACGCCGGCGGGCGCCTCGGGCAAGGTCTTCGGCTTCGTCTACTCCGGGCTCGACCTCGGCTCCGCGGCCACGCCGCTGCTGCTCGGCTGGTTCATGGATCGGGGCGAGCCGCGCCACGTCTTCGTCTTCGCCGGCATCGTGCTGCTGGCGACCATCGCGACGGTCCTGCAGGTCCGGCGCACGGGCGCGCGCACTGTCCCCGCCTGACCGCGGTCCGCGCCTCGCGCGCCGGCGACTACATCGCGATGGCGGCGCGCGAGATCTTCGGTCCGCTCTCGCGGCGGCGCATCCAGTCGGCGTCGCGGAACGCGTCGGAGATCCGGTCCAGCGGGAAGACGTGCGAGACGAGCTTCTCGAACGGGAAGCGCGCGAGGTTGCGGCGCAGGAACTTGAGTGATTCGCCGAGCGCCCACGGCGAGTAGTTCGACGTGGCCACGAGCGTCACGTTGCCGCGCACGAGCGCGGTCGCGTCGTAGGAGAAGACGTTCCCCGGCGCGATGCTGCCCACTTCGAGGTACGTGCCGCCGCCACGGAGCATGCGGATGCCCTCGGGGATGACGGCTGGGTAGCCGACGAGATCCGCCACGACGTCGGCGCCGAAGCCGCCCGTGAGCTGCAGCACGGCCTCGATGCGCCGCTCCGGCGTGCCGAGCTCCTCGATGCTCAGCGTGTGGTCCGCGCCGAAGGCGCGGGCGAGGGCGAGCCGCTCGGGGATGGCGTCGAGGACGATCACGCGGTCGGCGCCCAGGTCGCGCGCCACCGCCACGGCATTGATCCCGAGCCCGCCCGCGCCCTGGACCACCACCGTCTGTCCCTGCGCGAGCCGGGCCTTCGTGAGCCCGTAGAGCACCTGCGAGAGCGCGCAGTTCGTCGGCGTGGCGATGTCGTCCGAGATGTCGTCGGGGATCCGGAAGATGAAGTGATTCGGGCGCAGGTAGTAGTACTCGCCGTACGCGTTGTTGAAGTACGGCGCCGTGCCGGCCACGCGACTCGGACGCCCCTTGCGCGGACAGCTCCCCATCTCGTCGCGCAGGCAGACAGGACAGCGCAGACAGGGGAAGAAGTAGCAGAAGGTCACGCGATCGCCCTCGCGGAGCGGCTGACCCATCGAGTCGGTCGCCACGCCGGCGCCGAGCCGTGCCACCCGCCCGCACATCTCGTGGCCGAACGTGAGATCCCTGGGCAGCGCGCCGTAGACGTCCTTCATCTCGCCACGCCAGATGTGAAGATCCGACCCGCACACCCCCGCACGCGTGAGCTTGACGAGGACCGCCCCCGGCTCGGGATCCGGCACGGGATACTCGCGGAGCTCGAACTCGCCCTCGTACGACTTCAGCACCGCCACTCGTCCGTTCATGCCGCTCTCCTATTTCTGTCGCGCGGGGACCCAGGCGGTCGTCCGGCCGCCGATGGTGTCGTGGCGGATTGTCTCACCGCGCGCGGTCGTGGCCGACGCGCGCTTGCCCCAGCGGTAGTGAAACAGCCACCGCCTGGGATAGCGGTCGCTGTCGTTCAGGTGGCGTACCGAGGTCGCAATCACCGAGCGGATCGCGCTGCGAACGCGTCGCGCCTCCGCGTCGCTCAGCGTGTGGCCGCGACGGCGCGGATCCAGACGCGCCTGGTACAGGACCTCGTCGGCGATCCAGTTGCCCACGCCGGCGGCGAACGTCTGGTCGAGCAGGATCGCCTTGAGGGGCGACTTCCGCGTGCGCAGCATCGTGGCGAAGCGCGCGGGAGACGGCAGCTCGAGAAGCGCGTCGAAGCCGAGCGCGCCGATGGGGGGCTCCTGGGCGGGATCGTGGCGGAGGCGAATGCGTCCGAGCCGCCGGGCGTCGGCCATCACGAGCTCGTTGCCGTCGTCGAGGACGAGGCGGAGCTTGGCGAAGCGCGGCGGCCACCCGCGCTGGCGACGCTCGCCGCTCGACACGAGCTTCACCGCCTTCTCGGTCGGCGCGTGAAAGCCGCCCGTCATGCCGAAGTGGAAGCACGGCCACGGACGCTGGTCCAGCTCGAACCAGAGATGCTTGCCGCGCCGTCGGACGTCGAGGATCCGACGACCGACGAGGGCGCGGCGAAAGCGCGCGGCGGGGACGCCATCGAACACGATCGGGTCGTCGGCGCACCACACGCGCACGATGCGCCGGCCCTTCGCCACGCGCGTCACCGCGACGCGCGCGGCCTCGACCTCCGGCAGCTCGGGCACCGGAGCGACGCTACGGCTTGGACACGATCTCGAGCAGCTCGACGTCGAACACGAGGGCGGCGCCGGGCTTGATCTTGCCGCCCGCGCCCCGGTCGCCGTACGCGAGGTTCGACGGACACACGAGCCGGCTCTTGCCGCCGACCTTCATGAGCTGGAGGCCCTCGGTCCAGCACGGAATGACGCCGTTGAGGGGAAACGTCGCGGGCTCCTTGCGGTCGACGGACGAGTCGAACACCGTGCCGTCGGTGAGCGTGCCGTGATAGTGGACCTTGACGGTGTCGGTCGCTTTCGGCGACGCGCCCGTGCCGGGCTTGATGGTCATGATCACGAGCCCCGACGGCGTCTTCGTGGCGCCCTTCTCGGCGGCCGCCTTGTCGAGGAACGCCTGGGCGGCCTTCTTCTCGTCCGCGGCGCCCGCCGACGCGCGCGACTGCTGGAAGGCCTGGAGCTTCGGTCCGTACTGGTTGACGTCGATCTTGGGGTCGCGGTGAAGCACGCCGTCGGTCATGCCCGCGGTGACCGCCTCGAGCTCCGGCTCCGTGAGGTGGAAGCTCTCGAGACTGCGGCTGATGGCGATGCCGAGCGTGTAGAGCGTCTTCTGGTCCTCGGTGCGCAGCTCCGGTCCGGCCGCGACAGCCGGACCGGCGACGAGCACCGCGATGAGCGCGAGTGAGCCGATGATCCGCATGAGGGTCCTTTCAGCCGAAAATTTCCCCCCAGCGTACGGCGAATCGCGACCCAGCGCGAGCGTGATCAGCGCGCCGACGCGCGCGGGGTGACCACGAACGAGACGTCGGGAGCGCGCCCACCGTCGCCCGCGAGCGCGTCGTACGCGAGCGCCAGCACGCGACCGACGGCCACCGACCGGTCGAGCGGCGCGGCCACCGCGACGGACCATGCGTCGCGGCCGTGCCGCCGCACCACCGGCGCCACCACGGCGCCGAGCTCGCGATGGATCGCGTCGGTCACCGCGATCTGGCGCTCCACCACCTCGCGGTGTGCGCGCTGCACGCGGCTTGCGATGGCGATCAGTGCGAACGGGAGTCCGAACACCACGACCACCAGCGCGATCTGGACCACCGTGGTCAGCATGCCAGCACCATCACGGGCGTCGTGGCGCGTCGGGCGACCCGACGAGCGACCCCGCCCAGCCTCAGTCCGTCCCACCATCGCCACCACGGGCGCCGCTTCGCGTGCAACGCGATCAGGTCGGCGCCGAAGGCGGCCGCCTCCTCGACGATCTCCTCCGCGACGTCGCCGAAGCGCACCGACGCCTCGACGGGCACACCCTCGAGCACGGCGCGGGCGGTCTCGAGGTGGGCGCGCCCGCGCGCCTCGAGACCATCGACGAGCTGACTGGCGTACGCGACGATGCGCCCGTAGGGCACCGTCACGGTGGCCGGCACCGGCATGACGTGGAGCAGCCGCACCGTCGCGCCCGCGCCGCGCGCGAGGTCCGCCACCATTGCGAGCAACGGCTCCGCATCGTCGTGCCGTCCGACGGGAACGAGAATCTTCTTGGTCATGTCCCCCGTCCTCCTTGCTCGTGAAACACCGCGGGCGGGCGGACGTGAAACGGCGGGACGACGCGCGGGATCAGGAAGGCGCGAGGAGGACGACGCGATCCGCGTGGGATCGCGCGAGGGATCAGGAGTTCAGCGGATGCAGATCGGGTCGGCAGCTGGTGCAGGGCGCCAGCCCGATGGACTCGGCACGCTCGCGCGTGGCGAACAGCGTCAGGCCGGCGAGCGTCCTGGTGGCGAGGTCGCCGCAGGAGGGGACGCAGTACTCGCGGTCGTGCCCGGCGCGAATGTACATGTGGTCGCGCGCGATGCGCACGTCACGATGCGCGGCTGCCGTCGGCACGCCCTCGACGCCGAGGAGGCGCTGCTTGAGGGGGATCTTGTCGCCGGCGTAGCCCGTGAGCGCGCCCGACGTCCCGACGATCCGGTGACAGGGCACGACGATGGGAAGCGGATTGGTGCGCAGCGCCTGCGCCACCGCGCGCGTCGCGTCGGGACGGCCGATCTCGTGCGCGAGCCCGGCGTACGACACGACCGCGCCGTAGGGAATCGCGGCGGTGGCCTCGAGCACGCGACGGTGGAACTCGCTGCGCGTGAGCCGGAGGTCCAGCGGCCATTCCAGGCGCGTGCGACGTCCCTCGAGGTACTCCAGGAGGTCGTGATAGAGCGCGTCGATCTCGCCGTTGCCCTCCCGCACCGTGAACCCATCGGCCCTGCGCAGCCGCGAGGCGTCGACGCTCGCGTCGGCGTCCAGGTACTCCACGAGCGACACGCCCAGCTCGGAGCGTGCGATGAGGAGGCGCCCGAGCGGCGAGGGGAAGATCCGGTACGCCACGTGGCGACTGCGCAGGTCGGCGAGGCGCTCGGCCAGCGAGGCGCGCGCCGCATCCGGGGTTGCCGCCGGCGCCACATCACGCAGCCGTTCCACGACGCCCTCGATGGCGCGATACCGATCCATCTCGTCGCGACAGCGGGAGCAGAGGCGCACGTGCTGGGCCACGCGCTCGGCGGCCTCGGGCGCGGCGTCGCGCGTCGCCGTCGCGACGAGATCGGCTTCGATGCGGCGGCACGACGTCGGCTTGACAGTCATCGCGTGGACTCCGTGGCGAGAAGATGGTGGCCGTTCAAGGTCTGGCGGACCTTGCGCAGGGCCTGGAACACGTGGGCACGGGCGCTCTCCGACGAGCAGTCGAGGCTCTGGGCGACCTGGTCGTAGTCCAGGTCGTGCAGCTTGCGCAGGACGAAGGCCAGCCGCTGCTTCAGGGGCAGCGTGGCGATGGCCTGCTCGATCAGCGCGACCCCTTCGTTGAACAGCGTTTCTCGTTCCGGCTCGGCGGGCCCGCTGTCGCCCGGCATGGCCTGCACCGCCGCGTGGGCGAGGCGTCGTCGTTTTTCCGACCGGAAGTGGTTGCGACAGAGGTTGGCCGCGATCGCGAACAGCCAGGCGCGCGCGTTGGCGTTCACCGGCAGATCCCCGTAGGCCCGGTACGCCCGCAGGAACGTCTCCTGGGAGAGGTCGTCCGCCGCGCTCGCGCGCCCCGTCATCCGGGCGCAGAACCGGTGGATCTCGGCATGGTGGGCGCTGACGAAGCCGTCGAATGACGCGAGGTCCATCGACCCTTACGACACCACGAAGGGCCGGATGTGAAAAGCGTCGGGTTCGGCCAGGCGACGCGGCATCCGGCCGGTGCTACGACGTCGTCAGCGTGCCCGGCGACGTTTCCGCGCGGGCCGCGCCCCCGGCTTCGCCGCGACGGGCGCCCGGGACGGACCCACGTAGCCCAGGGCGCGGTCGCGCGCAATCAGGGCGGGGTCACGGTCGCGCGGCGAGCCCCAGCCACCGCCGCCTGGCGTGCGGACGAGCACGGTGTCGCCGGTCTTCAGGATGTGCTGGATCCGGTTGTTGATGCGCGTGCCGTTGACGAGCACGTCGCCGCGACCGCCGTCGCCGCCGCCCGCGAAGCCCGGCGCGGCGACCTTGGTGCGCTCCGCCATGAAGTTCATGGCGATCGGGGAGCCGGACTCGTTCTCCATCAGGATGTCCTGTCCCAGTCCGCCCCGGAACGCGCCCGCGCCACCCGAGCCCGCGCGCAGGCGCTTGTAGTGGAAGAACAGCGGGCTGTTCCGCTCTGCGACCTCCACGGGCGTCGACGAGATGTTGCTGGGCCACGAGAGCGCGCTCTCGCCGTCCTTCACCGGCGTGGCGCCCATGCCGCCGTTGTAGAAGAGGACGTTGGTGTACGTCTTGCCGTCGGAGTCGCGCACCCCGGATTGCGTGACCGCCCACAGCGGCGAGCCCGCGCCCGCCATCAGACGGTCGGGGATCACCGAGCGCAGCGCCCCGAACACGAGGATGGGCACGTAGTGTCCGGTGTTCGACCGACTCACCACCGCGGCGGGAAAGCGTGGATTCAGCAGTGAGCCCTCCGGCGCGGTCACCTTCACGGGCCGGTACATGCCCTCGTTGTTCGGGAGACCGGGCACGAGCGCGCAGCGCACCGCGTACGCCGTCATGGCATACGTGTAGGCGAGCACGCAGTTGATGGCGCGCGGCTGCTGCGGCGACGTGCCGGCGTAGTCGGCGAGGATCTCGTCGCCGCGCACGCTCAGCGCGATCCTGAACGAGAACGGCACGTCCACGCCGTCGGTCTCCATGGCGTAGCGATAGGTGCCATCGGGCACGGACTTGATGGCGTCGCGCATGGCGCGCTCGCAGCGCGCGAACAGCTCGTCCCCCAGGTCGGCGAGCGAGTCCAGGCCGTAGTCGTCCATCAGGCTCACGAGTCGTCGCTCCATCAGCTCGTTGGCGCTGATCTGGGCCCAGATGTCGCCGATGGTCTGATCGGGCGTGCGGACGTTGGCGCGGATGAGCTCCACCATCGTCTCGTCCGTGCGTCCGGCGTGCACGATCTTCATGAGCCGGATGTGCAGCCCTTCCTCGAAGATCTCGCGCGCCTCGATGGCGCGGATCCGCCCGCCGATGTCGGGCATGTGTGAGGTCGTGGCGGAGAACGCCACGAGCGTGCCGCGATGGTAGATCGGCTTGAGCACGCAGACGTCGCTCTTGTGCCCGGTGCCCATCCAGGGGTCGTTGGTGATGAGCACGTCGCCCGGCCGCATCCGCTCGGGGCCCATGCCGTGCAGGAAGTGCCGCACCGTGGCGGGCAGCGTGCCGATGAAGGACGGGATGCTGCCGGTGTTCTGGGCCAGCGCGTAGCCGCGCGCGTCGGTGAGCACGCACGCGAAGTCGTTGGCCTCGTTCGACAGCGTGGAGAACGACGTCCGCACGATGGCCTTGGCCGCCTCGTCCACGACGGAGATCAGCCGCGTCCACAGGACCTCGAGGGTCACCGCATCGAACCGCACGCTCATGACGTCGCGCTCATGGCGCTATTTGATACTCTGCGGGCGCCATGGACAAGACCATCGTGGAGGACGACATCGCGGCGCCGCTCGACGTGTATCGCGACGTGGTGCGCCCGGAGTGGATCGACAACAACGGCCACATGAACATGGGCTACTACCTCGTGGTGTTCGACTTCGCCACCGACGCGTTCTTCCCGTGGGTCGGGCTCGGTCGCGCGCACCGCGAGCGCCACGACGTCACCACGTTCTGCCTGGAAGCCCACGTGACCTACCAGCGCGAGCTGCGCGAGGGCGATCCGCTCCGCTTCACCACGCAGCTCCTCGGCTTCGACGCCAAGCGCATCCACTACGTCCATGAGGTCTACCACGCACACGAGGGCTACCTCGCCGCCACCAACGAGCTGATGTCGCTCCACGTGAGTCGCGTCACGCGCCGGGCGACCACCATGGCGCCGGAGGTGCTGGAGCGGCTCGCGCGTATCCAGACCGTTCACGACACGCTGCCGCGACCGCCGCACGTCGGCCGCCGCATCGGGCTCGACGCCGGGCGCATCGGTCGATAGCTCGCGAGGAGGACGCATGACGACAGAATCGCTGGCCGCCCTCGGCGCCTCCGTGGGCGCGTGGCTGAAGGACGCCACGCAGACCGTCGCCGTCTCCGAATCCTCCGCGGGAGGGCTGATCTCCGCCGCGCTGCTCGCCGTCCCCGGCGCGTCGGCGTACTTCGTCGGTGGCGGCGTCGTCTACACGCAGGCGGCGCGGCGCGGGATCCTGCGTGTCGACGACGACGCGGTGAAGGGCATCCGCTCCAGCACCGAGGCGTACGCGCAGGTGAAGGCGCGCGCCATCCAGAACCTGCTCGGCACGACGTGGGGGCTCGGCGAGACCGGCGCGACGGGGCCGACGGGCAATCGCTACGGCGACGCCGCGGGCCACGCGTGCATCGCCGTCGCGGGTCCCGTGGCGCGCGTGATCACGATCGAGACGGGCAAGAGCGACCGCGAGGCCAACATGTGGACGTTCACGCGCGCCGCGCTGGAGCTGCTCGAGCGCTGCGTGCGGGAGGCGCAGGCGGCGCGCCGACCGTAGAAGCGTCGTCGCTCAGCGCGACAGGGCCACGACGAGGTTGCCGGTCGGCGCGACCTCGACGCGGCCGCCGGGGCCGACGACGAGCGTCGAGCCCTCTTCCTCGACCACCGCGGGTCCGTCGAAGCCATCGCCGGCGGCCAGACGCGTCCGGTCGTAGACCGTCGTCTCGACGAAGTCGCCCGCTTCGGGGAAGTACGCGCGTCGCCGGCCCTTGACCGCGTCGCGCGCCGCCTGTCCCGGCATGGCCTGCAGGACCACCGCGCTGCCCGCCACGGGCGCGCGCGCGGCCACGCGCACGTTGATGAACTCGACCGGCACGTCGGGCGGCGTGAGGGCGAACTTCTCGCGGTAGGCCGCCTCGAACGCGGCGGTGAGCGGCGCGGCGTCGCGGTACGGGCCAGGCGGCAACGCGACGACGAGATCGAAGCCCTGGCCGAGGAACCGGCCGTCGGCGAGGCGATCGAACGTCGCGTTCTCCAGGGGAAGGCCGCTCGCGGCGAGGACGGCGCGCGCCTCGTCCTCCAGCGCGGCGAAGGCGGCCTCGAGCGGGGCGACGTCGTCGCGGTCGAGGCGGATGCCGACGGTGGCGACGCGATCGACGCGCGCGGGCGCGACGAGGAGTCCGAGCGCGGAGGCCACGCCGGCCGCGGGCGGGCAGATCACGGACCGGAGCCCGAGCTTCTTCGCGACGTAGTACGCGTGCACGGGGCCCGCGCCGCCCGTGCAGAGCAGCGCGTAGTCGCGGGGATCGCGGCCGCGCTCGGCGATGTGCACGCGGGCGGCGCCGGCCATGCTCTCGTTCACGATGTCGTGGATGCCCCACGCGATCTTGGTGAGCGACAGACCCACGCGCTCGCCCAGTCGCTCCAGCGCCGCACGCGCGGCGGCGACATCGACGGACATCGTGCCGCCCGCGAAGTAGTCGGGATTCAGGTAGCCGAGCAGGAAGTCGGCGTCGGTCACGGTCGCGTCGACGCCGCCGAGGCCGTAGGCGGCGGGGCCGGGCTGCGAGCCCGCGCTGCGCGGACCGACCTTGAGCAGCCCGATCTCGTCGACGTGCGCGATGCTGCCCCCGCCCGCGCCGATCTCGATCAGCTCCACCGTGGAGATGCGAATCGGGATGCCGCTCCCCTCGATGAAGCGCTTCTGTCGCGCCGCCTCGAAGCTGTAGGCGATGAGCGGCTCGCCGCCGTCGACGAGGCTGAGCTTCGCCGTCGTGCCGCCCATGTCGAACGCGAGCAGCTTCCCCCCGGTGTCGGCACGACCGAAGAAGGCGGCCGCGATGGCGCCCGCCGCGGGTCCCGACTCCAGCATCTGCACAGGCGTGCGCTGTGCCTCGGCCACGTGCGTGAGCCCGCCGCTCGACAGCATCAGGAGCAGGGGCGCGCCGATCTTCTGCTCGGCCACACGTCGCGCCATGAGGTCGAGATACCCGTGGGCGAGGGGCTTGATGTACGCGTTCGCGACCGTGGTCGACGCACGCTCGTACTCGCGGATCTCCGGGGCGACCTGGTGGGACGCGGTGACGAACAGACGCGGATGGCGCGCCGCGATCCGCGTGACCGCGTCCGCCTCGTGCACGGGATTGGCGTAGGCGTGCAGGAACGTGACGGCGACCGACGTGACGCCGCGCTTCACGAGCCGGTCGACGGCCGCGTCGAGTCCGCGTCCGTCGAGCCGCGTCTTCACCGTGCCGTCCGCCTTCACGCGCTCGCGCACTTCCAGGCGAAGGTCGCGCGGCACGAGTGGCTCGGGCTTCACGATGTTGAGGTCGTAGAGCTCGAACTTCCGCTCGCGGCCGATCTCGAGCGTGTCGGCGAACCCCGCCGTCGTGAGGAGTCCCGTCGGCGCCCCGGTCCGCTCGATCAGCGCGTTCGTGAACAGCGTGGTGGCGTGAACGACGCGCGTGAAGCGCGTGGCGTCGAGCTGACCGTCCGCGAGCAGCGCCGCGACGCCGGCCGCGACGGCGCGGGCGGGGTCGTCGTGCGTGGTGAGGACCTTGCGGTTGATCTGCGCGCCGCGCTCGTGGTCGTACACCACGATGTCGGTGAACGTGCCGCCGATGTCGATGCCGAGCGAATAGGCCATCGGCGGCGAGTGTACTCGATCAGACCGTGAGCACGACGCGGCAGCCGCGCTCCTGGCCGTCGACGGTGGTGTCGGGGCCGATGGTGATGGTGCCGCCGTGCACCTCGGCGATGCGCCGCGCCAGCGTGAGGCCCAGGCCGACGCCGCGCCGGAGCGTGTCCTCCGCCGTCGGAGTGCGCGCGCCGTCGGCACGGTAGAACGGCGTGAACACGCGCTCGCGATCGGCCTCCGCAATGCCGGGCCCCGCGTCGCGCACGACGAGGTCGACGCGGCCCCCCGCGCGGGTGGCGGACAGCACGATTGGCGGGGCGCCGTACTTCGCGGCGTTCTCGACGATGTTCCAGAGCGCGCGGCGCAGCAGCGCCTCGTCGGCGAGCGCCTCGATGACGGGGCCGTCCTCCACGCGGACCTCGGTTCGCGCGGTGAGCGGATCGTGACGCGCCCGCTCGGCGAGCTCGATGAGGAGCGCCCGCGCGTCGACGGTTCCCAGGCGCGCGGGCAATCCGCGCGCCTCGAGTCGGGCCGCCGTCAGGACGTCCTCGATCAGCGTCTCGAGCTCGGCGAGGTCGCGCTCGACGCCGGAAAGACGACCGTCGTTCTCTCCCCCCGCGGGAAGGAGGGCGAGCGCCACGCGAATCCGGGCCAGGGGCGAGCGGAGCTCGTGGGAGATGTTCGCGAGAAGCTCCTTCTCCCCGCGCACGAGACGTTCCACGCGCTCGGCCATCTCG
>JBKPPN010000443.1:0-10952 GCA_046733575.1 Candidatus Methylomirabilota bacterium
AGCTCGGCGCGCGCATCGCGGAGGGCGTGCATGTGACGGGCATCGACGTCGGGCGCGGACGCGTCCGCGGCGTCCGCACCGCGGACGAGACCGTCGCCGCCCGCGTGGTCGTGAACGCGGCGGGGCCGACGGCGCGGCGCATCGCGGCCCTGGCGGGTGTCGACATCCCGGTCCTGCCGCGACGTCGCCACATCTTCTTCACGGAGCCGTTCCCGCAGATCCGCGGCCCCATTCCCCTCGTCACCGACCGCGGCTCGGGCTTCTACTTCCGCAAGGAGATGGAGCAGGTGCTGTTCTCGGCGGGCGACGTGCAAGACATCGGCGAGGACTTCGACGTGCCGATGGACCCCGGGATGGTCGAGCAGGCCGTGCAGAAGGCGGTCGATCGCGTCCCCATCCTCGAGGGCGCGCGCATCGCGGGAGGATGGGCGGGGCTGCGTCCCCTCACACCCGACGACCACGCGATCATCGGATGGGCGCCCGGCGTCGAGCATTTCTTCCTCGCGGTCGGATTCGGCGGTCACGGCTTCCAGCACTCGCCGACCACCGGTCGCGTGACGGCGGAGATGATCCTCGACGGACGGTCCTCGATCGACCTCGCGCTGTTCGATCCCGCCCGCTTCGCCCGGGGGGCGGCGGTGCAGCACGACGAAGGACCCGACGCGGAGTGAGACCACGATGAAGATCGCGAGGGTGCAGACGCTTCACTGCGACGGCGGCTGGCGGCCGTGGACGTTCGTCCGGGTGGAGACCGACGACGGCCTCGTCGGGTGGGGCGAGTGCAGCGACAACAGGAACCCGCTCGGCATCGCGGGCTGCGTGCGCGACTTCGAGGATCTTCTCATCGGCGAGGACCCGCGCCCGATCGAGCTGCGCTACTGGGACATGCTGCGCCGCGCGCGTCAGAACCTGGGCGGAGTGTCACACAAGGCCATCGCGGGCATCGAGCTGGCGCTCTGGGACATCAAGGCCAAGGCCCTCGGCGTCCCCGTCTACGAGCTGTTCGGCGGCCCCGTGCGCGATCGCATGCGCCTCTACTGGTCGCACTGCGGCACCACGCGCGCGCGCCGCGGCGACCTGCTCGGCACGCCGCCGCTCCGCAGCATGAAGGACATCGCCGACCTCGGACGCGAGGTGGTCCGCCGCGGCTTCACCGCCCTCAAGACGAACATCGTCATCCCGGGCGAGCCCGCGACGGTCTACTTCCCCGGCTTCGCGTCCGGCATGAACAGCACCGACGGCGTGGTGAGCGTCGAGATCATGCGCGCCATCGAGACCCTCATCGGGACGTTCCGCGACGCGGTCGGCCCCGACGTCGGGCTCTGCCTCGACCTCAACTACAACTTCAGGACCGACGGCGTCATCCGCATCGCCAAGATGCTGGAGCCGTTCCGCATGCAGTGGCTCGAGTACGACACGTGGGATCCCCACGCGTTGCTGCAGATCAAGCAAGCGGCCCCGATGTCGATCGCGTCGTGCGAGAGCCTGGTCAGCACGCGGCAGTACCGGCCGTTCCTCGAGCTCCACGCGACGGACGTCGCGATCATCGACGTGCCGTGGAACGGGTTCGGGCAGTCGGTCAAGATCGGGCACATGGCCGAGGCGTACGAGCTCACCATCGCGCCGCACAACTACTACAGTCATCTGGCGGACCTGCACTCGGCGCATCTGTGCGCGGTCATGCCGAACGTCCGGATCATGGAGATCGACATCGACGACGTGGCGTGGAAGGGACCGCTGGTGACGAAGCCGCCGGTCATCCAGGACGGGCATCTGCTCATTCCTAGCGGTCCTGGGTGGGGCGCGGACATCGACGAAGCGGTGTTGCGCGAGCATCCGTGGCCGCGGCGCGATGGCTCGGGGGTGCGGGCGCCGGCGTAGCGTTGCGGCTCCCCAACGCGGTTCGTCGTTGGTTGGCGGCGAGGGCGAGCGGAGGCGGGCGGCGGCGGGGTGGGGGCTCTGACCACGCTCGACTGTGGCTTCGATCATCCTTCTAGACGTTCCCACTCGTCACGTCAGGTGGCCTCACTCTCCCTGTGCGGGAAACGGATCACCCGCCCCCACCCCGCCACCGCCCCCCTCCGCTCGCCCGCGGCATCGTGGGGCGCGACGGCTTCGCAGCGCGCCCCCATCGAGGTACGCGCTGGCCTTGCTCTCACTTCCCGAGGACGAGCATCACCATGCCGATGAGCATTACCAGGGTGCCGGGCCAGATTTGGCGGATCTTGGTGCCCTCGTTGAAGACGAGGGCGCCGATGAGAAGGGCGATGAGGAGCTCGAACTGCTTGACGGCCTCGACGTAGGAGCTGAGGGTCAGGGTGTAGGCGGACGTGCCGAGCAGCGTGGAGATGGCGGCGAAGGCGCCGAGGGCGACGAAGCTGGGCCAGTAGGAGCGGATCTGGCGGAAGTGGCGACCGGAGCGCCAGAGGGCGAACGGCGTGATGAGCACGGAGCAGCAGACGTAGCCGGCGAAGACCGCGAACGACGGGCTCGAGAGGAGCGCGAGCTTCTTGATGATGATGACCGAGGGCGCGTAGAAGAGCGCGGCGCCCACGGTGTAGCGCTGGCCGGGGTCGCGCGCGAGCGACGTGAGCGGGGCCCAGAACGACACGCGGGCGCGCTCGATGTTGATGAGGTAGACGCCGATCACCGAGACCATCACGCCCGCCACGCCGAGGGCGGACGGGTGCTCGCCGAGGGTCAGGAAGCCCCACACGACGACCAGGATCACGCTGAGCTTCCACAGCGCGGTGACGAGGGAGATCTCGGCCACCTTGAGGGCGAGGGCGAGGAACTGCGTGCCGGTGATCTGCGTGACGGCGAAGAGGAGCGCGTAGAAGAGCACGCCCGCCTTCAGCGTCGGCACGCCGTCCAGCCACACCGAGAAGGCGGCGAAGGGCAGGATGAACGTGAAGCGACCCCACACGTTGATGGTCTCGTCGAGCGCGTGGCCGAGGCGCTTCATGACCATGTTGCGCAGGACCTGGAAGAGCGCACTGCCGAGCGCGAGCACGAACCAGAGCATGCGTCCCAGTCTGGGGCAGCCGCCGATGCATCATCAGTGAATTGTTCTTTGCGTCGGATTAAGATCCGCTACCGTGATCGATCCCGCCCTCCTGCCCGCCCTGCACGGCGTGCTGACCGTCACGCGCGCGGGCTCCGTGAGCGAGGCGGCGCGCCGGCTGCACCGCACGCCGTCCGCGGTGAGCCAGCAGATCCGGCGCGTCAAGGCGCACTTCGGCGTCGACCTCTTCCGGCGGGCGGGACGCGGCCTGCGCCTCACGCCGGAGGGCGAGGCCGCGCTGCCTGCGGTGGCCCGGCTCTTCGACGACGCCGAGGCGCTCTTCGGTCTCATCGCGGCGGGACCGACGGCGGCGGCCGCGACGCTGCGCGTGGCCGCGAGCGACTACCTGGGCAAGGCGCTGCTCGTGCCCGTCCTCCGCGCGCTCGCCGAGCGACGCGCGCCCCTGACATTCGACATCATCACCACGCACTCGGCGGAAGCGGAGCGACTGGTGGCACGCGCGGAGGTCGACGTGGCGATCGTCACGTCGCTGGCGCGACCCGCCGCTCACGATGTGCGGCGGCTGTTCCGTCAGCCGTTCGTCTGGGTGGGCCCGCGGACGTCGGGGCGCCATCGACGTCCGCTCCACGACCGTCTCGCCGACGAGCCGGTGCTGAGGCTCGCGCCCGGCAGTCACGGCCGGCGCCTCCTCGACGCCTACCTCGAGCGCGCCCGCATCCGTCCGCGCTCGACGATCGACGTCCCGAGCGTCTCGTTGCTCCTCGCCTACGTGGCGGGCGGCGTGGGCATCGGTCTCGCTCCCGCGCTGGCCGTCGACGCGTCGACCGGACGCGACGTCGTCGTCGAGCGCGCGCGCATCGCCCCGCTGCCCGTCGTCCTCATCGTCCGCGCCGGCCTCTACCGCGGTCCCGCCGCGAACGACTTCCTGACTCGCGTCGCGGCGGAAGCGCGTCGCGCGCGGGCGCGGCTCACCCGCTCGCCTGGCGCCTCGTCGCGCTGACCGACGGCACCGCGAGCCGGATGATCCGGGCGCGCACGCGGCCCCGGCGGACGTCCGCGCGTCCCACCGCGAGGGGCAGCGAGAACCGCCGCGGTCCCGCACTGCCCGGATTGAAGAACAGCACGCCGCCACGCCTCTCGATCCCGGGGCGATGCGAGTGGCCCGCGATGACCGCGGCGAATCCGCTCGCGGCCGGATCGCGATCGAGCTCGTTCACGTCGTGGATGATGAACAGCCTCGCGCCGTCGACGTCCACGGTTTCCGTCTCGCGCAGGCGCCGCGCCCACGCGCCGCGGTCGTTGTTGCCGCGCACCGCCACCACGGGCGCGATCCGCTCCAGCGCGGTCAGCACGTCGGCATGACCGACGTCGCCGGCGTGCACGATCAGCTCCGAGCCCTCGAGCGCGCGCAGCGCCTCGGGCCTCACGAGACCGTGGGTGTCGGAGATGACGCCGATCCTCAGCGCGACGGCCTCAGCAGTGCCGGCACGGCGGGAAGTCCCGCGAGTACACGGGCTGTTCGAGGAATTTCTGAGGGTCGTACTTCCAGAACTGGCTCACGTTCGGGTACGTGTAGATGACCGTGTTCTGCAGCTTGCCCTCCGCGTTCTTCTCGACGCGGCGGATGTAGATGTTCTGCGTCGGGTTGCCGTACGGATCCATCTTGACGGGGCCCCGGGGCGCGTCGGTGATCTCCACCTTGCGCAGCGCCGCCATGAGCGCGGCGCGGTCCTCGGCCTTGCCCCCGACGGCCTTCACCGCCTCGTTCACGACCCGTGCCCCGGTGTAGCAGTTCTCCGAGTAGAACGACGGCAGCCGGCTGTACGCCTTCTCGAACGCGGCGCGGAATCGCTGGTTGGCCGGCGTCTCGAGCGCGGCGGAATAGTGATGCGCGCTGACCACGCCGATGGACTCGTCGCCGAGCTGGGGCAGGATGTGCTCGTCGGTGTAGGTGCCGCCCGCGATCAACGGGAGGCGGTCCTTGAGACCGCTCGCCGCGTACTGCTTGGCGAAGAGCAGCGTCCAGCGTCCGAGCGCGACCACGAACACCGCGTCGGCGTCCTTGCGGACCTGGGCCAGGTACGGCGCGTAGTCCTGCACGTTGAGCGGCACCCACAGCTTCTGCACGACCTGGCCGCCGCTGTCCTCGAAGCTCTTGTGGAATCCGCCCACCGTCTCCCACCCGAACGCGTAGTCGAGGCCGATCGTCACCACGCGCTTGTAGCCCAGCGTCTTCGCGGCGTACTCGCCGAACGGATGCATGTTGCCGCCGGCGGAGAAGCCGGTGCGGATGAGCCACTTCGGCCGCTTGCGCTGCGTGAGGTCATCGGCGCTGTTGATCGGATAGATCGTGGGAATGCCCTGGGCCTCGACGTACGGCACCAGCGCGTAGGCCACGTTCGACAGGATGATGCCCGCGAGCATGTGCACGCGGTCGTTCTCCACGAGCTTGCGCGCCTTCGTGATCGCGGTCGCGGGCAGCCCCTCGTTGTCCTCGAGGATCACCTCGACCTTGCGGCCCGCCATCTGCCAGCCCGTCTCCTGCCAGTAGAGCTCGCAGCCGCTGTACATGTCCTTGCCGGCCGCGGCGATGGCGCCGCTCAGCGGCGAGATGAACCCGATGCGAATCGGTCCCTGCGCGAGTGCCGTGCCCGGGATGGCCATTGCGATGGCCACCGTGATCAGCACGACCAGCCTCAGAGCGCCCATGCGATTCCTCCTCGAGCTGCGAGTGACGGCGCGGCGTGCGGAGCAGCGTCACGGGGAGTCGCCGCGGGCGTCACGCCGACGGCCCGGAGAGACTCGCGATGCATTCCTCCCGGATGGCCCAGACGTCGGCCAGCGTGCGGCCCTCCACCTCGGCGTGATCGCGCATCCAGTCGGCGAGCACGCGACGGTGCAGCGCGACCTTGTAGTCGCCGATCTGCGCCGGCTGGATCGCCTCCTCGTGCAGGAACGTGTCGATGGGCTCGGCGGCCGCGACGTCCCGGGTGACGTCGATCCTGTGCGCGCCCCGCACGAGATAGCAGTGGGCCTCCGGGATCGACGCGAGACCGTGCCGCGCGAGCACGGGACCGACGCCGGGCGTGTTCGCTTCCCGCATCTCGTAGATCCCGAGGGTCAGGACGAGGTCGAGTCCGAGCTCGCCGGCGAGCGTGGCGAGGAGGGCGTGCTTCGTCGAGCACGTGCCGCGACCCTCGCGGATCACGAGGCTCAGGTCGTCGCGTCGCGAGGTGCGTCCGTACGGCAACACCTGAACGAGGCGAGCCGCGGCGGCGAAGTCGGTGACGCCGCAGGCGCGAAACTGGCGCGTGACGACACCGTCGCCGACGAGTGGCGCAGACGGGAGATCCACGACGGCAAGCGTAGCACCGCGCGAGACGGTCAGGCGCTCGCGGCCGACTGGCGTCCCCCCAGCACTCCCGCGATGGTCGCGCACAGGCGCGCCGGGTCCACGGGCGTGGTCACGCGCGCGTGGAACCCCTCCAGCGCGCCGGCGTCGACCGTCGCCTCGTCCTCACGCTCCGACGGCGCGAGCGCGACCACCGGCATGGCGCCGCCGCGGGCTCGCGGGAGCGCGCGCACGCGATCGAGCAGCAGGCGTCCGTCGCCGTCCGGCAGCGACAGATCCGTGACGAGCACGTGCGGCGGGAGATCGTCGATGACGGCCAGCGCCTCGTGCGCGGACGCGACCGCGGTGACGCTGGCGCCGCCGACCGTCTGGAGCGCAGCGGTGGAGACATCGCGCGACGTCGCGTCGCCGCGCACGAGCAGGATGCGAACCCCCAGAAGTGTGCCGTTCCCGGTTGCCATGGGCCTGCCCTACGCAAGTCGCCGGCCACCGAGATACGACGCACGGCGCGCAAGTCTTACACGGCGTTCAGCGCGCGGGCGCGATCTCCGCGACGATGATCCGGTAGTCGGGTCGCGCCTTCAGCGCGACGCGCCGACTCGTCCCGTAGACCACCACTTCCTGGAAGAGCTCGAGCCAGGGCTTGTCCTCGTGGATGATCCGGGTCGCTTCCATGTAGAGCTGCCGGCGCTTGCTGGCGTCCAGCGAATAGCGCGCCTGCTCCATGAGGTCATGGAAGCGCTGCCCGGGCTGGCTGCCGATCCAGTACTTGCCTCCGAAGCCGTTGGGATGGAACAGTCGCCACAACGACCCGTCCGCGTCGAGCAGCGTCGACTGCGGATTGACGAGCAGCGCGCCGTGCGGCGGCACCTGGCGCTCGTTGTTCATGCGCTGCCGCGCGCCCATCTCCATCATCTGCACCCTGGGCTTCAGCCCGACCTTCGACCACATGTCGGCGATGGCCTCGAGCAGATGCTTGTCGTTCACCATCGTGCCGCTGCCCGCGAACAGCGTGATCTCGTAGCCCGACGCGACGCCGGCCTGCGCGAGCAGCTCACGGGCGCGCGCGGGATCGTACGGATACGGCTTCAGCGCGGGGTTGTAGCCGAAGTCGGTATCGGCGAGTCCACCGCTGAACGGCGTGCCCTGCCCGGCGTAGAGGTTGCGGATGAGCGACGGCACGTCGAGGGCGTGATGCAGGGCCTGACGCACGCGCTTGTCGCCGAGCGGCGGCTCGGTCGTGTTCAGCCAGAACGTCACCGTCCGCGTCGACGGCGCCGTGACGATGCGCGTGGTCTTCCCGTTCTCGATGGCCTTGATGCGGTCGGGCGGCACGTTCGTGATGACGTCGGCGTCGCCGCGCTCGAGTGCGACCAGTCGCGGAAAGTCGTCCGGGATCGGCTTCCACACGACACGCTCGAACGCGGGCGCGCGGCCGTCCCACCCCCACCAGTCACGGTTCGCCTGCATCACGAGCCGTTCGTCCTTCACCCACTCCACGAACCGGTACGCGCCCGTCCCGACCGGCTTGCGCGCCAGCTCCTTCACGCCCTCGTCGGTGACGAGTCGCGCGGGCAGGATCTGCGCGCCCATCTGGGCCATGCGAACGGGGATGAGCGGATCCGGCTTCTTGGTCATGATGCGAATCGTCGACGGCGGGACGACGTGGACGGACTCGATGGTGGCGAAGCCGGACTGCACCACGGTCTTGCCCGTCGTCATGTTCCGGTCGAGTGTCGCCTTCACGTCGTCCGCGGTGAGCGCGGCGCCGTCGTGGAATTTCACCCCCCGGCGCAGCGTGAACTCCCACGTCGTCTCGTTGACGTTCTTCCACGCCGTGGCCAGACCGGGCTGGAGCTTCAGCTCCGCGTCCCAGCGCGTGAGCGTGTCGTAGAGGTTCACGAAGTAGTTCACGGTGAGGACCTGGGTGCTGCGGCCCGGATCCATCGTGGTCGCCTCGGCGGGCTGCACGATCGTGATCTGCGACTCCGCCGCGGCCGACGTCACCGCGAGGGCCACCAGCGCGAGGACGAGTGCGGCGCGAAGGACGCGCGTCATCGGCGAGCGGCGAGCGCCGCGACGATTGCGTCGACGTCGTACACGCAGCCGCCCCACGTCCCGCCCCCGGCCTGCTGCAACGCCGCCCACAGTCGCGTGTCGTCGGGCAAGTCCGGGTCGGGCGAGAGATCGGGCCGCGGCGGGCGAGCCGCGAGCACGCGCGCGCCCTCCTCGGCGTCGAAGGTGCGGCCGTTCTCCCCCACCAGGTCGACGCTGCCCTCCAGGCGCAGTCGATCGACCACGATGCGGACGAGGTCGCCGTCGCGCACCTTGCCGATCGGTCCTCCCGCGAGCGCCTCGGGACCGACGTGACCGATGCACGCGCCCGTCGACACGCCGGAGAAGCGCGCGTCCGTGATGACCGCGATGTGCTTGCCGAACGAGAGATGCCGGAGCGCAGCGGTGATCTGGTAGATCTCCTCCATCCCCGCGCCGAGCGGTCCGCGACAGATGAGGACGAGCACGTCGCCGGGCTTGAGGCGATCCGGCCCCGTGCTCTTGATGGCCGCGATGGCGGCGCGCTCGCGCGTGAAGACCCGCGCGGGGCCCGTCTTGCGGTACACCCCGTCGGCGTCCACGACGGACGGATCGATGGCCGTGCTCTTGATGACCGAGCCCTCGGGGGCGAGGTTGCCGCGCGGGAATGTCACCGTGCTCGTCAGTCCGCGCGCTCGTGCGCGCTCGGGGTCCATGATCACGTCGTCGGGGTCGACGCCGTCCACGGCGCGCAGCCGCTCGCGCAGCGTCCGCCGCCGCTGGGACCCTTCCCACCAGTCGAGCACGCGACCGAGGCGCTCGCCCGACACGGTGAGGACGTCGAGATCGAGCAAGCCCGCGCGCCGCAGGTGCAGCATGACCTCCGGGACACCGCCGGCGAGGAACACGCGCACGGTGGGATGACCGACCGGACCGTTGGGCAGGACGTCGACGAGCCGGGGCACGCGACGGTTGACGGCCATCCAGTCGTGGACGGTCGGGCGACGGAGTCCCGCCGCGTGCGCGATGGCGGGCACGTGCAGCACCAGGTTCGTTGAGCCGCCGAACGCCGCGTGCACGACCAGCGCGTTGGCCACCGCGCCGTCCGTGACGATCTCGCGCGTCGGGATCGAGCGCGCTTCGAGCGTCACGAGCGCCTTCGCCGCGCGTCGCGCCATGTCGGTCCAGATCGGCTGCCCCGACGGCGCGAGCGCGCTGTGGGGCAGCGAGAGCCCGAGCGCCTCGCCGATCACCTGCGACGTCGCCGCCGTGCCGAGGAACTGGCACCCACCGCCCGGCGAGCCGCACGCGCGGCACCCGAGCTCGGACGCCTGCTCGAGCGTCAGCTCGCCGTGGGCGAAGCGCGCGCCGATCGACTGCACCTTGCCTGCGTCCTCCCCGTTCGACGGCGGCAGCGTCACCCCGCCAGGCACGAGCACGCACGGGAGCTCGCGCATGGCCGCCAGGGCCAGCATCATCGCGGGCAGTCCCTTGTCGCACGTCGCCACGCCGAGCACGCCCTTGCGCGTGGGCAGCGAGCGGATGAGCCGACGGAAGATCACCGCCGCGTCGTTGCGGTAGGCGAGGCTGTCCATCATGCCGATCGTGCCCTGCGTGCGTCCGTCGCACGGGTCCGAGCAATACCCGGCGAACGGGATCCCGCCGAGACGACGGACTTCTTCGGCCGCGGCCTGCATGAGGAGACCGATCTCCCAGTGACCGGTGTGATAGCCGAGCGCGACGGGACGGCCGTCGCTCGCGCGGATGCCGCCCTGCGTGCTGAGGATCAGGAACTGCGGGCGACCGAGCTCGTCCGGATTCCAGCCCATCCCGGCGTTCTGCGTGAGGCCGAAGATGTCGCCGCTCGGACGCTCGAGGAGCATCTCGGCGGTGAGCGGCAGCCGACCCGCGGGGCCGGCGTCCGACGTCCGCACGTCGAGAAGAGCCTGATCGGTGTCGACGAGTTGCTCGAAGGCGGGGACCGCGGCAGGCGTCACGAGACCCTCCAGACGTGCGTGATGACCAGGATCCAGCCGGCGAGGAAGGCGAGACCACCAAGCGGCGTGATGGCGCCGAGCACGCGCACGCCGGTCACGCTGAGCGCGTAGAGGCTGCCCGAGAAGAGAATGGTGCCGACGACGAAACACCAGCCCGCGCCGCTGAGCGCCGGGCCCGGCCAGCGCGCCGACGCCAGCGCGACGGCGAGCAGCGCCAGCGCGTGGTACATCTGGTAGCGCGCGCCGGTCTCGAACACGGCGAGCATCTCGTCGGTGATCCGCCCGCGCAGCCCGTGGGCGGCGAACGCGCCGATCGCGACGCCGAGCCCCGCCGAGATCGCGCCGAGCAGGAAGAAGACGCGGTCCATCGCCCGGCGAGAGTACCACCGCAGCCGCTCCGATCGAGGTCGTCGTCGACCCGGGCCGGACGCGCGGACTCTCCGGGCGTCGGCGACGGCGCGGCTCGCCGCCGCGCCGTCTCTCGGGTTACCGAGACACAGTCCTAGCGCGACGGGGCGGCGTTGAACGAGTTCACACCCGGCAC
>JBKPPN010000444.1:0-15307 GCA_046733575.1 Candidatus Methylomirabilota bacterium
TCGCGACCCAGGTCGTCATGGAGCGACAGCTCGCCGCCGAGGGGACCACGCGTCAGGCGCTGGGGCGGGAGGAGTTCGTCCGGCGCGTGTGGCGGTGGAAGGAGGAGTCGGGCGGCACGATCATCCGCCAGCTCAAGCGGCTGGGCGCCTCGTGCGACTGGTCGCGCGAACGCTTCACGATGGACGCGGGGCTATCGCGCGCCGTGCGCGAGGTGTTCGTCCGGCTCTGGGAAGAGGGCCTGATCTATCAGGGCGACTACATCGTCAACTGGTGCCCGCGCTGCCAGACGGTGCTCGCCGACCTCGAGGTGGAGCGCGAGGAGCGCGACGAGCCGTTCGTCTACATCAAGTACGGCCCGCTGACGCTCGGCACGGTGCGGCCGGAGACGAAGCTGGGCGACACCGGCGTGGCCGTGCATCCGAAGGACAAGCGCTACCGGAAGTACGTGGGCAAGACGCTCACCATCGAGTCCGTCGACGGGCCCATCGAGATCCGGGTCGTGGCCGACGAGGCGGTGGACCGGAACTTCGGCACGGGCGTCATCAAGGTCACGCCGGGGCACGATCCCGTCGACTACGAGATCGGCAAGCGTCACGGCCTGCCCGTGCGCACGGTCATCGGTCCAGACGGGCGGATGAACGAGAACGCCGGCCGCTACGCCGGGCTCGACCGGTTCGAGTGCCGCACCCGCATCGTCGAGGACATGAAGGCGAAGGGCCTCATCGATCGTGTCGAGCCGTACCGGCACTCCGTGGGCGTCTGCTACCGGTGCAAGACCGTGGTCGAGCCGCTCGTGTCGAAGCAGTGGTACGCGAACGCGAAGGTGCTCGCGGAGCCGGCCATCAAGACGGTGAAGCAGGGGAAGATCAGGATCATTCCCCGGGGCTGGACGAAGACCTATCACCACTGGATGTCGAACATCCGGCCCTGGCCGCTGTCGCGCCAGCTGTGGTGGGGGCATCGCATTCCCGCCTGGTACTGCGACAAGGACGGCTCGGTGCACGTGTCGCGAACGGATCTCACGCAGTGTCCGGAGTGCGGCGGTCCCGTGCACCAGGATCCCGACGTGCTGGACACCTGGTTCTCGTCGGGGCTCTGGCCGTTCTCGACGATGGGCTGGCCGGACGACACGCCGGAGTTGACGCGCTACTACCCGACGTCTGTGCTCGTCACGGGCTTCGACATCCTCTTCTTCTGGGTCGCCCGCATGGCGATGATGGGCCTGCGCTTCATGGGCGACGTGCCGTTCCACGACGTCTACATCCACGCCCTCGTGCGGGACGCCGAGGGACAGAAGATGTCGAAGACGAAGGGCAACGTCGTCGACCCGCTCCTGCTGATGGATCGTTACGGCACCGACGCCTTCCGCTTCACGCTCGTGGCGCTGGCCGCGCAGGGGCGCGACATCCGTCTCGCCGAGGACCGCGTGGAGGGCTACCGGAACTTCGCCAACAAGGTGTGGAACGCCGCGCGCCTGGTGCTGGCCAATCTCGACGGCTACGACGCCCGCCGCGCGAAGAAGGTCGCACCGTCGATGGCGGATCGATGGATCACGAGTCGCCTCGCCGCGACCATCATGGAGATGCGTCGCCATCTCGCCGCCTATCGCTTCAACGAGGCCGCCTCCGCCGTGTACCGCTTCCTGTGGCACGAGTTCTGTGACTGGTACCTGGAGATCGCGAAGCTGGCCCTGTACCGGCCGCAGCATCCCGACGGGCGGCTGCGCGCCCAGCACACGCTCGTCACCGTGCTGGAGACGACGCTGCGGCTGCTCCATCCGTTCATGCCGTTCATCACCGAGGAGCTCTGGCAACGCGTCCCCCACACGGGGGAGTCGATCATGATCGCGCCGTACCCACGTGCCACTCGCGGCCAGATCGACGCGGAGGCCGAGCGCGCGATGGCGCCCATCATGGCCGCGGTCACCGCGGTGCGGACGATCCGGGGCGAGATGCGAATTCCGCCTTCCGCCACCGTCGCCGTCACCATCCGGCCCGGGCCGACGTCGGCGGCGTTCGCCGACAGCGCGCCGCTCATCGAGTCGCTCGCGCGCGCGTCGCTGCGCATCGATGCCGAGGCCACACGTCCAGGCGCCTCCGCGCTCGCCGTCGTGGAGGACGCCGAGCTCTACGTGGATCTGAGCGGCGTGGTGGATCTCGCTGCCGAGCGGCAGCGCCTGCAGAAGGAGATCAAGCGCATGGACGATCTCATCGCGCAGGGCGAGGCAAAGCTCGGGCGGGCGGACTTCGTGGAGCGCGCGCCGGCCGCGGTCGTGGCCAAGGAGCGCGAGCGGCTCGCCGAGAACCGCAGCCTGCGCGAGAAGTTTTCCGCCAGCCTGGGATGGATCGATGACGGTCGCAGCTGACGGCCCCCGCGCAACTGCGCCGGCCGTCGTCTGGCTCGCGGAAGTCGACAGCACGCAGTCGCACGCATTCCAGCTCGCCGCTCATGGCGCGCTCGACGGGACGGCGGTGGTCGCCGATGTCCAGACGGCGGGACGGGGACGCCGCGGTCGACCGTGGCGGGCGGAGCCGGGCACGAGCCTGCTCGTGTCGATCCTGGTACGGCCTCGGTTGCCGGTCGCGATGCTGTCGCTGCTGTCGCTGGCGACCGCGGTGGCCGTCGCCGAGACGCTGGGCGACGCCGGCGTGCCGGCGCGGATCAAGTGGCCCAACGACGTGCTCGCGCGCGGCCGCAAGATCGCGGGCATCCTGCTCGAGTCACGGGTCGGCCTCGATCCCGTCGTGGCCGTCGGCGTGGGCGTGAACCTGCTCCAGCGCGGCTTCGACGGCGATCTCGAGGCCCGCGCGACGTCGGCGTATCTCGAGACCGGCCGCGCGCTGGACCGCGGCGCGCTGCTCACCGCGCTGCTCGCGCGCTTCGACACGTGGCGCGGCCGTCTCGAGGCCGAGGGCTTCGAGCCCGTGCGCCAGCGGTGGCTCGCGCTGAACGACACGATCGGCGACATGGTGTCGGTCGAGGGCGTGACCGGTCTCGCGCGCGACCTCGATGCGAGCGGCGCGCTCCTCGTGGACGACGGCACCACGATGCACCGCCTCATCGCAGGCACCGTCAACGATGCTGCTGGTCGCTGACGTCGGGAACACGAACACCGTCATCGGCGTCTTCGACGGACCCCGCCTGCTCGCCTCGTGGCGGCTGACGAGCCGGCGAGAGCAGACCGCCGACGAGTACGGACTCTTCATCGAGACCCTGCTGCGCACGCGTGGACTGCAGGCCCAGCAGATCCGCGCCGTGGCCATCTCCAACGTCGTGCCCCCGGTGCAGCAGACGCTCGAGTGGATGTGCGAGAAGTACTTCGGCCTCGCGCCGTACACGGTCGACCCCGGCGTCAACACGGCCATCCCGCTCGCCGTCGAGAATCCGCGCGAGATCGGCCCCGACCGCATCGTCAACGCCGTGGCCGCCCGCACACGCTACGGGCCGCCGCTCATCGTCATCGACTTCGGCACCGCGACCACGTTCGACTGCGTGAACGCGGCGGGCGAGTTCATCGGCGGCGCCATCGCGCCCGGCATCACGACGGCGACGGATGCGTTGCTCAGTCGCGCCGCGCGCCTCTACCGTGTCGAGCTGGTGCGTCCGAAAGAGGCCATCGGCCGCAACACGGTGACGAACATCCAGTCCGGCGTGGTGTACGGGTACGCCGGGCTCGTCGACGGCATCGTGGAGCGCATGAAGATCGAGATGGACGGCACGCCGCGGGTGATCGCGACGGGCGGACTGGCGCGCCTCATGGCCGACGTCGCGCGGTCGATCGAGCACGTCGACGACGACCTGACGCTGGAAGGCCTGCGCCTCCTCTACGAGGAATCCCGCCAGTCGCGCCCGGCCCGTTGACACCCCACGGGCCGATCGATATACTTCCACGAAATATGGTATCCGCGCAGTCGGTACACCCCTACCAAGAGGGTTTCTCGATCATCCGGGCGATGCGAGCGGCGAACCAGGGCGACGTCACGGGGAGGGCGTGAGATGGGGATGTGGGTGGGACGGGGACGCAAGGCGCGCGCGGCATACGGCTTCGATGACATCGCGCTCGTGCCGGGTGCGCTGACGGTCAATCCGAACGAGGTCGACATCTCGTGGGAGCTCTGCGGTCATCGGTTCGACATCCCGATCATCGCCGCGGCGATGGACGGGGTGGTCGGGCCGAAGCTCGCCATCGAGATGGGCCGCCTGGGTGGTCTCGCCGTCCTCAACCTCGAGGGCATCTTCGCGCGTTACGAGAATCCCGCCGAGGTGCTGGAGCGCATCGTGTCCGCCACACCCGAAGAGTCGACCAAGATCATCCAGGGCATCTACGCCGAGCCGATCAAGGAAGCACTGATCCATGCGCGCATCCAGGAGATCAAGAAGGGCGGGGGCAAGGCCGTCGTGTCGGCCATCCCGCAGCGCGCCGAGCGCTTCGCGCAGATCGCGCAGGAGGCCGGCGCCGACATCTTCGTCGTGCAATCCACCGTCACGACGGCGCGGCACATCGCGACGGAATACACGCCGGTCGATTTCAAGACGCTCAAGAAGCAGCTCGCCATCCCGCTCATCCTCGGCAACGTCGTCACCTACGAGGCGTGCCTGGAGCTGATGGACTGCGGCGCGGACGCGCTCCTCATCGGCGTGGGCCCGGGCGCCGCGTGCACCAGTCGCGAGGTGCTCGGTCTCGGCGTCCCGCAGGTGACGGCCACGGCCGACGCGGCGGCCGCGCGCGACCAGTACTACAAGCAGCGTGGCCGCTACGTCCCCATCATCACCGACGGCGGCATGACGACGGGCGGCGACGTGTGCAAGGCGCTCGCGTCGGGCGCGGACGCCGTCATGATCGGCTCGGCCTTCGCGCGCGCCACCGAGGCGCCCGGTCGCGGCTACCACTGGGGGATGGCCACGCCGAACCGCAACCTGCCGCGCGGCACGCGGATCCGCGTCGGCATCGCGGGCTCGCTCGAGCAGATCCTCTTCGGTCCCGCGTTCACGGAAGACGGCACGCTGAACCTCGTGGGCGCCATCCGGACGTGCATGGGCTCCGTCGGCGCGCAGAGCATCCGCGAGCTCCAGCAGACCGAGCTCATCATCGCTCCCGCGATGAAGACGGAAGGCAAGGTCTTCCAGCAGGCACAGAAGCTCGGACGTCCGCGGTAGGCGCGGCCGCGCTCGTGAACGCCACGGACAAGGTCGCCGTCGTCGACTTCGGGGCGCAGTACACGCAGCTGATCGCACGCCGGGTCCGCGAGCTCGGCGTGTACTCCGAGATCGTCCCGTGCACCGCGTCGTGGGAGCGCCTCGTCGCGGCGGGGTACAAGGGGATCATCCTCTCCGGCGGGCCGTCCAGCGTCTACGATGCCGGTGCTCCGCTGCCTCCCCGCGCGCTGTTCGCCGCCGGCGTTCCCGTGCTCGGGATCTGCTACGGCATGCAGGCGATGGCGTACTGCCTGGAGGGCCGCGTGGAGCCGGCGCAGCGCCGGGAGTACGGCAAGGCCGAGGTCAGCGTCACCGGCTCGAGTCCGCTCCTGCGCGAGGTGAAGCCGGAGCGCGGCAACCTCCTCGACGTGTGGATGAGCCACGGCGACACCGTGCTCGCGCCGCCGGCCGGTTTCGCGTCCCTCGGCGCGACGCCGAACTGTCCGGTGGCGATGATGGCGGACGAGACCCGGCGTCTCTACGCCGTGCAGTTCCACCCCGAGGTCGCCCACACGCCGCAGGGCACGAGGATCCTCGAGAACTTTCTCGAGATCTGCGGCGCGGACCGGTCGTGGTCGATGGCGTCCTTCGTCGACAACACCATCGCGTCGATCCGCGCACAGGTCGGTCGCGACCGCGTCCTCTGCGCACTCTCCGGCGGCGTCGATTCGTCCGTGGTCGCCGTGCTCCTCCACAAGGCGCTCGGCGACCAGCTGACCTGCATGTTCGTCGACAACGGCCTCCTGCGAAAAGGCGAGGCCGAGTACGTCGTCCACACCTTCCGCGACGCGTTCAAGATCAACCTCGTCCACGTCGACGCCTCCGATCGATTCCTGCGGCAGCTCGCGGGCGTGACGGATCCCGAGGTGAAGCGCAAGCGCATCGGCGCGGAGTTCATCGCCGTCTTCGACGACGAGGCGAAGGCGCTGGGGGCGATCCCGTGGCTGGCGCAGGGCACGCTCTATCCCGACGTCATCGAGTCCGTGAGCGTGCGCGGCGGTCCGTCCGCGACCATCAAGACGCACCACAACGTCGGTGGCCTGCCCACCACGATGCCGTTCACGCTGGTGGAGCCGCTCCGCGAGCTCTTCAAGGACGAGGTGCGACGCCTGGGCGAGGTGCTCGGTCTTCCGCCCGAGATCGTGTGGCGGCAACCGTTCCCGGGGCCGGGACTCGCCGTGCGCGTCCTCGGCGAGGTCACGCGCGCGCGTCTCGCCACGCTGCGCGAGGCCGACGCGATCGTGCAGGAGGAGGTCCGCGCCGCGGGTCTCGAGCGCGCGCTCTGGCAGGCCTTCGCCGTGCTGTTGCCCGTCCGGACGGTCGGCGTCATGGGTGACTTCCGCACCTACGCCGACGTCATCGCGCTCCGCGCCGTCACGAGTCAGGACGCCATGACGGCGGACTGGGCCCGACTGCCCTACGACCTCCTCGCGCGCATCTCCAACCGCATCTGCAACGAGGTCACCGGCGTCAACCGCGTCACCTACGACATCTCCTCCAAACCCCCGAGCACCATCGAGTGGGAGTAGATTTGCGCAGGCGCAGGGCGGACCCGGAGCCGCAGGCGACGGGCGCCCGAGCCGAGCCGTGAAATTCCCGGATCACCAGTGAGACGACGCCAGGCATGAATCACGCGGAGTTCGTGCATCTGCACGTGCACTCGGAGTACAGCCTCCTCGACGGCGCGGCGCAGCTCGAGAAGCTCGTCAAGAAGGCGAAGGATCTGAAGTTTCCCGCCATCGCGCTGACGGACCACGGCAACCTCTTCGGCGCCATCGACTTCTACCTCGCCGCGCAGAAGGCGGGGATCAAGCCGATCGTGGGCTGCGAGCTGTACGTGGCGCCGGGGAAGCACACCGAGCGGGGCGGGCAGGACGGCGGCAGCTACGAGGGCGCGAACCACCTCACCGTCCTCGTGCGCAACCGCGCCGGCTACAAGAACCTCATCAAGCTCGTCTCCAAGGCCTGGCTGGACGGCTTCTACTACAAGCCCCGCGTGGACCGCGAGCTCCTCGCCCAGCACGCCGACGGATTGCTGGTGCTGTCCGGCTGCCTCAACTCCGAGGTGTCGCGGCAGATCGCGGCCGGCGACGTCGCGCGCGCGCGCGAGACGGCAGGCTGGTACCAGGAGGTGTTCGGGCGCGATCACTACTTCATGGAGGTGCAGGCGCACGGCCTGGACGAGCAGGTGAAGGTCACCGCGGAGACGCTGCGTCTCGCCGAGGCGATCGGCGCGCCGGTGGCCGGGACCAACGATTCGCACTATCTGGAGAGCGACCACGGCCGCGCTCACGAGGCGCTCCTGTGCATCCAGACGGGGTCGACGCTAAACGACCCGAACCGCTGGAAGTTCTCCACGCAGGAGTTCTACGTCAAGTCCGCCGAGGAGATGGCCCGCGTCTTCGCGGACATCCCGCAGGCGTGCACGAACACGCTGACCGTCGCGGAGCGCTGCAACCTCACCCTCGACTTCGGCACCTTCCACCTCCCGAAGTACGTCGTGCCCGAGAACCACACACTCGAGACGTACCTGCAGGAGCGGGCGCGCGAGGGACTGCGCAAGCGCTACGGGCCCGCGCCGGGCGACGCCATCGAGGCACGCCTCAATCACGAGCTGGCCGTCATCGAGAAGATGGGGTTCGCGGGCTACTTCCTCGTGGTGTGGGACTTCATCCACTTCGCGCGGCAGCACGGCATCGCGGTCGGGCCCGGGCGCGGCTCGTCGGCGGGATCGCTGGTCGCCTACTGTCTCGGCATCACCAACGTCGATCCGATCCGGTACAGCCTGCTCTTCGAGCGATTCCTCAACCCCGAGCGCATCACGATGCCCGACATGGACATCGACTTCGCGGACGACCGCCGTGACGAGGTCATCCGCTATGTGGCGGACCGCTACGGCCGTGATCGCGTCGCTCACATCATCACCTTCGGGACGCTGGGCGCGAAGGCGGCCATCCGCGACGTGGGACGGGTGATGGGGATGCCGTACGCCGACGTCGATCGCATCGCCAAGCTCGTGCCGGGATTCCCGCTCAACATCTCGCTGGACGACGCGTACCAGAAGTCGCCGCCGCTCGCGGAGATGGTGAAGACGCAGCCGCAGGTGCAGGAGCTCTGGGGTATCGCGCGCGCGCTCGAGGGCTGCACCCGCCACGCCTCCGTGCACGCCTCCGCCGTCGTCATCTCGGACGAGCCGCTCGACGAGCACGTGCCGCTCTACAGGGACCCCAAGCGTCCCGAGCTCATCACCGGCTACGCGATGGGGCCGATCGAGAAGCTCGGCCTGCTCAAGATGGACTTCCTCGGGCTGCGGACGCTCACCGTGATCGTCGACGCAATCGAGCTGATCCGCGAGTCGCGCGGCGTGACGATCGATCTCGACGGGCTCCCGCTCGACGACGCCAAGACGTACGCGATGCTCGGCGACGCCAAGACGTTCGGCGTCTTCCAGTTCGAGTCGGCGGGCATGCGCGACGCCATCCGGAGCCTCAAGCCCGAGCGGCTCGAAGACCTGATCGCCATGGTCTCGCTGTACCGGCCCGGTCCGATGGAGCTCATCCCGGACTTCATCAACCGCAAGCACGGCAAGGCCAAGGTCGCGTACGAGCATCCCGCGATGGAGAAGTTCACGCGCGAGACGTACGGGATCATGGTCTATCAGGAGCAGATCATGCAGATCGCCTCCGAGATGGCGGCCTTCACCATGGGCGAGGCGGACACGCTCCGCCGCGCCATGGGCAAGAAGGACCGCGATCTCATGGCCAAGCAGCGCGAGAAGTTTCTCGCCGGCTGCGCCGAGCGCAAGACGTCCAAGGCCGTCGCCGAGCGGGTCTGGGAGCTGATGGAGAAGTTCGCCGGCTACGGGTTCAACAAGAGTCACGCCGCGGCCTACGCGCTCGTCGCGTACCAGACGGCGTACTTCAAGGCGAACTATCCCGTCGAGTTCATGGCCGCGCTGCTCACGTCGGAAATGAGCGACACGGACAAGATCGTCAAGTACATGGACGAGTGCCGGGCCATGGGGCTGGCCGTGAAGCCGCCCGACGTGAATGCCTCCGGCGTGCAGTTCACCGTCGACCGCGACACCATCCGCTTCGGTCTCGCCGCCATCAAGAACGTCGGCGAGGCGGCCATGGAGTCGATCCTCAAGACGCGCGCCGCGGACGGGACGTTCGCGAGCCTGGAGGACTTCTGCGCGCGCGTCGATCTGCGTCTCGTGAACCGGCGGGTGGCGGAGAGCCTCATCAAGGCCGGCGCCATGGACTCGCTGGCCTTGACACGCGCCCATCTGCTCGCGCACCTCGACGCCGCCCTCGAGGCGGGACAGCGCGTGCAGCGCGATCGCGCCGACGGCCAGGTGTCGCTGTTCGGCGAGACCGCGGGCGGGCCCGCGGCCATCGGACGGCCCACGAGCGCACCGGCCACCGTGATGCCCGAGTGGGACGACGAGCAGCGCCTCGCCTACGAGAAGGAAGTGCTCGGCTTCTACATCTCGGGGCATCCGCTCGCGCGGTATCGCGACCTGGTCGAATCGATGGGCGTCACGCCGACGTCCGAGCTGCCGGGGAAGGGGGCGGGGGCGAAGGTCGCGCTCATCGGTCACGTCGTGGCGCTGAAGGAGATCCCGACGAAGAGCGGCAACCGCATGGCGTTCGCGACGATCGAGGACATGGACGGCACCGTGGAGGTGACCGTCTTCCCCGAGCCGTTCAAGGCCTGTGCGCCGTTCCTGCGCTCGCGGGAGCCGCTCATCGTGCGCGGCCGCATCGACGACGGTGACAAGGGGATCGTCGTCCTCGCCGAGGACGTGAAGCTGCTCGACCAGACCCTCGCCGTCGCGGGCAAGGTGGTGAGCGGCCAGGGCGCACCGGTCACGAGCGTGCCGAACGCCTGCCGAGTGCGCGTCCCGGTGCGCGACGACGTCGGCACCACGCTGGCCGAGGTGAAGCGGCTCTGTCTCGCGCGTCCGGGCGGCGTCCCGCTGTTCGTCCACGTGCTCGTCGGTCCCGTCGAGGTGGTGGTGCGCTCGCGGGCGTGCTCCGTCGACGGAGGACGCGAGCTGCTCGACGCGCTCACCGGGCTCCTGGGCGCGAACGCGGTCGTGCTCGACTGATGGGAGCGTCCTCGACTTCGAGCAGCCGCTCGTCGATCTCGAGCACGCCATCCAGGCGCTGCGCACGGGCGACAATCCCGCCGCGCGCCGCGACGAGATCGCTCGCCTCGAGGAGCGACTGGCGCGCCAGCGCGCGAAGATCTACGGCGCGCTGACGGCCTGGCAGCGGACGCAGCTCGCCCGTCATCCGCGGCGACCGCACACCCGCGACTACCTCAAGCTGCTCTTCGACGACGTCGTGGAGCTGCACGGCGACCGCGTCTACGGCGACGACGCCGCCATCGTCGGCGCGCTCGCGCGCTTCGAGGGGCGAAGCGTGGTCGTGATCGGCCATCAGAAGGGGCGGGACACGCGCGAGAAGATCGCGCGCAACTTCGGGATGCCGCACCCCGAGGGCTATCGCAAGGCGCTCCGCCTCATGCGCCTGGCCGAGAAGTTCGACAAGCCCGTCATCGCCTTCGTCGACACGCCGGGCGCGTACCCCGGCATCGGCGCGGAGGAGCGCGGCCAGGCGGAGGCCATCGCGCACAATCTCCGCGCCATGGCCGAGCTCACGACCCCGATCGTGGCGGTCGTGACCGGGGAGGGCGGGAGCGGCGGTGCCCTCGCCATCGGGATGGGCGATCGCGTGCTGATGCTCGAGCACGCGATCTACTCCGTGATCTCGCCAGAGGGCTGCGCCGCGATCCTGTGGGGCGACGCGGCCAAGGCGGCCGACGCGGCCGAGCTGATGCGCATCACGGCGCCGGATCTCCTGCGCCTCGGCGTGATCGACGGCATCGTGGGGGAGCCGCCCGGGGGCGCCCATCGCGACTGGGACGGCGCGGCCACCCGTCTGCGCGCGGCGTTGCGCGACGCGCTGTCCGTCGTGGGCGCGCTGTCCCGCGAGGCGCTCGTCCGCGAGCGGCAGGACAAGTTCCGCCGGATCGGGGTCGTGGAGGAGCAGACCGTCGCGGTTACACGAGGAGCGCGGCCAGGCTCTCGTCCGTCACCAGCACGTTCATGAACCCGCCCGCGAGGGCGCCGCGCACCGCGGCGAGCTTGTCCTTGCCTCCCGCCACCGCGATGATCCGCCGGTCATCCCGCCGCGACAGCGCCTGCAGCCGCGCGCCGTCCACCGACAGGAGTCGGCGCATGAGGGTCCGCAGCTCGGGCTGATCCACGATCTCGCCGGCCGCGTCGAAGGGCTGGTAATTGATCTCGCCCACCACGCCGAGCTGCCGCAACCGCTTCACGCTGATGCCGTAGGATTCCGCGAGCGCGCAGAACCCCGGCGTGTCCTCCGCGATCATGCCCACGCCGCACAGCGCGATGTCGACGGACTGGGCCGCTTCGTAGATCGTGCGGACCTCGGGATCACGCATCAACCGGCGACGCTCGCGCTCGATCTCGCGCAGCGACACGAGGTGCTGCACGGGCAGGGCATAGGCGGCCACGTGCGGACGGTACTTCGCCGCCATCATGCCAACCATGGTGTTCGGTGAGATGTCGACGAGTCGAAGCGAGTTCTCGCCCGACAGGGGATAGAGGGCCAGATCCCGGAACCGCCGCTCGCGAAGCGCGCGGACGGTCTGGTAGAGGGTGAACCCGCACGAGAGGCCCACCCGCATCCCGTTCTCGCCGACCTTCTCGAAGTAGCTGGCCGCCGCGTGGCCGAGCTCTTCCTTGACGTCGCCGCGGCCGCCCGACACCACGACCACGGCGTCGCGCAGCTTGAAGCGCTGGATGAGCTCCGCCTCCAGCTCGTGGGCACGCGGCAGCGTGAGCTCCACGCGCACCAGCCCCTCGTCGAAGGCCCGCTTGAGGAGGCGCGAGACGGTGGCGGCCGACACGCCCACGGTGGCGGCCACGTCCTTCTGGCTCAGCCCCTCGCGGTAGGCGAGCTCCACGCACTGGACCATCTGCTTGAGCTCGCCGGGGCGTGAAATAAATTTCATGGATTCGAATTTCTTCCTTGACCGGCCCCAGTGTACCTGCCTATCCTCGGGGCCAGGACGGCTTTTTCACGCGCCCGCCGAACACCACACCTGCCGAGGAGGTCAGCATGGGGGCGAAGCAGTACGGGCCAGCGAAGGGAGAAGCGCCGATCACGCTCGCGGATTACCACCAGTCCAAGGACGAGCTCGCCGGTCTTCCCGTGACGGTGGCGGAGAAGATTCCCGTCACCAGCACGCCGAACATCTTCTCCTACCGCTCGTACGTCTTCGCCAAGAACCCCGCCCTCGTGCAGCGCTTCATCAAGGCCACCAAGGCCGACGTGGGCGGGGTGGGCGGTCACGTGGTGGCGGCCGACGAGGTGAAGTCGATCGTGGCCAAGCACGTCCTGGAGAACAATAGCTATCGTGGGGAGCCGATGTTCACCTCGCTCATCGTCACCCACACGGGCGACGACGTCGCGGTCACCGGCATCGTGGCGGAGAGCGTCGACATGAGCGTGGTGGACGAGCTCATGTGGGACGCCCTGCAGGAGGGCGCGACCAAGGCCGCCGAGCTCGGGCTGTACGGTCCGGGGCAGGACCTCGTGGCCGACGCCTTCACGGGCAACCTGCGCGGGGCCGGCCCCGCCACGGTGGCCCTGCCGTTCCCCGTGCGCAAGGACAACGCCTCGCAGACCGTGCTGGTGTCGTTCGCCGACAAGACGGAGCCCATGGCGTTCAACTACTTCGCCACGGGCGCCTACCTGCTGCCCCGCTTCAACACTGGCCTCGTCATCGCGTCGTCGGGCATGAAGCGTGGCTACCTCTTCGATATCGTCGACCTCGACACCAAGGCCCAGGCCATCGAGGCGGGGGCCCATCCGCGGGACCAGAAAGCCCTCGACGGCAAGATGGAGGAGCTCAGCAAGGGTCTCCAGGAGAAGGTCATCACGCTGCGGGCGCCCGAGGACCTCTACGACATCGAGGGACTGTGCCGGTCGTCGCGGTTCGTCATCGCCCGGATCTGGACGCGCGGGGACAACGATCAGCCCGGGCAGCTCGGCTATGTCTGCTCAGCCGAGCGGTTGCACAACATCAAGACCAAGAAGGGCTTCACCTACGGCGGCAAGGACGATCCCGTGCTGCTCGCCTTCGCCCAGGGTGACTGGCCCGCGCCGGGCGAGATCACCTCACCGTGGGCGGCGTGTCCGATGGTGGCAGGCGACTGTCGGGGCAGCCACAATCTCCACATCCTCCCCATGCCCATCAACTCGCAGACCGCCTACTGGTCGGGGCCCATCCTGTCCGCCATCACGCTCTCGTGCAACATCCACACGGGTCGGATCGGCGCCATCTCGGATCAGTTCGCCCTCGGCACCGCGTGGGACCAGGTGCGCCGCCAAGCCGGCGATCTGGCCATCCAGTTCCGCAACGCACACGGCGTGAAGCAGCCCGCCACGCTGCACGAGGACGAGCTCGAGTACCAGGAAGGCTGGAAGGAGCGACGCGCGCGCCTCGAGCGGTCGTTCACGTTCAAGCCCGCCTTCACCGTCGGCGGCACCTCCAATGGTCACGGCAGTGGCAACGGCCACGGCACGCCGGCGATGGCGGCCGGTCGCGGCAAGACACGGCCCGAGGAAATCGACTGAGGTAACCGCCACCGCTAGCCGGTCACCGTCGGGGCCACGCGGGGGAACTGAGACCGTCCCCCGGTGGCCCCGGCGTACTCCTTCAGCACCGTCGTGCTGCGCGACGCCTGCGCGGCACCCCTCGTCCGCGCAGGCGAGGTGGTCCCGTCTCAACATCGGCCGCCTTCGCGTCGCGTTTCCCGTCGTGTGGTTTGACTTCCCCAGAGGCGGGTGCTACGGTCAAACTCGTTACGACGCCAGCTTTTTTTGGCGCGACGCATGGCGAAACTTCATCTCATCACCTACGGCTGCCAGATGAACGAGTACGACTCGGAGCGCGTCGCCGGTCTGCTCCGCGAGCAGCAGTACGAGCTGACGGATGACGCGAAGGCCGCCGATCTCATCCTCCTCAACACCTGCGCGATCCGTGAGAAGGCCGAAGAGAAGGTCTTCTCGAAGCTCGGTGAGCTGAAGTCGCTCAAGCGACACCGGCCGGATCTCGTGCTGGGGGTCATGGGCTGCATGGCGCCGCTCCATCACGCGGCGATCCGGACCCGCGCTCCGTTCGTCGACCTGGTCTTCGGCTCCACCGCCATCGCCCGCGTGGGCGAGCTGGTGGAGCGCGTGAAGCGCGACCGCGTGCCCGTGGTAGAGACCGCCGAGGCGCCGCTCGTGAAGATCACGGCCCGACCGGAGGGAAGCCCCCGGCTGCGGGCGTACGTGACGGTGATGGAGGGGTGCGAGAAGCACTGTACGTTCTGCGTCGTGCCCGTCACGCGGGGTCGGGAGCGGAGCCATCGCCCCGAGGCGATCCTCGACGAGATCCGCGATCTCGCCGCCGACGGCTGTCGTGAGGTGACGCTGCTCGGGCAGACGGTCAATGCCTACGGCCGCGACCTGATGCCGCCCACGGACCTCGCCGCGCTCCTCGAGCAGGTGAGCGAGGTCGACAGCATCCGTCGGATCCGCTTCACCACCTCGAACCCGTACAACCTGACCCCACGGCTGGTGGCCGCCTTCCGCGACCTTCCCAAGGTCTGCAAGTACTTCCACTTGCCGCTACAGTCCGGATCGAACGAGGTACTGGAGCGCATGAACCGTGGCTACACGCGCGAGCGCTACCTCGAGCTCATCGCGGAGCTGCGCGTCGCCGTGCCGGACATCGCCCTCTCCACCGACCTCATCGTCGGCTTCCCGGGTGAGACCGACGCGGACTTCGCCGCCACGGTCGATATGGTGGAGCGGGTCGAGTACGACAACGTCTTCGTCTTCCGGTATTCACCGCGGCCGGGCACACCGGCCGCCGCCATGCCAGAGCAGATCGACCCGGCCGTCAAGGCGCGTCGGAACGCCGCCCTGCTGGAGGTGACGCAGCGAGTGGCCGCGACGCGAAGCGCTCGCCTGGCCGGCCGCGTCATGGACGTCCTAGTGGACGGCCCCTCGCGCAAGGACC
>JBKPPN010000445.1:0-7537 GCA_046733575.1 Candidatus Methylomirabilota bacterium
CTCGTCGCCCTCCCCGTAGGTCGCGAGCGCCAGCTCGCCGCCCGACGGCATCGCCTCGAACGCGTTGGAGACGAGCATGGACAGCGCCTCGGCGAGCGCGCCGGGGTCGCCGGGGATCTCGGGCGGCGTGCCGAGGTGCATCGCGACGCTGACCCGGGCCGGGGCGCCCTGGCGCGCGGCGTCCGCGACGCCGCGCACGACGGCGTTGATGTCGACGGGCACGGAGTAGCCGTCGGGACGGATGCGGATGAAGTCCTGGATGCGCCACACCGTCTGCGCACCGTCGAGCGCCGCGCGCTCGATGGCGGCGAGCCACTCGTGCACCTGGGGATCCTCGACGCGCCTGCGGGCGAGCTGCGTCCGGCCGATGATCGGGGTGAGGACGTCGTTGAAGCTGTGGGCGAAGCCGGCCGTCATCTCCCCCATGATGCGCAGCTTCTCCGTGCGCCTGAGCTCGGCGGCCGCCTCGTCGAGACGTCGGCCCGCGCCGGCCAGAGCGCGTCGGAGGATGACGACCCACACCGCCAGCGCGACGGCCACGCCGAGAAGGGCGATCACCACGAGGCGAGCGGACATCGCGTCAGCGTCCGAGGTACGCGGCGCGCACGCGCTCGTCGGCGAGGAGCGCGGCGGCGGGGCCGTGGAGCGCGATCACGCCGTTCTCGAGCACGTAGGCGTGGTGCGAGAGGCGCAGGGAGCGGAGAACGTTCTGTTCGACGAGCAGCATCGTCATGCCCTCGCGATTGACCCGGGCAAGATTATCAAAGATGGCCGCGACCACGATAGGCGCCAGCCCGAGGGACGGCTCGTCGAGCATCAGCAGCCGCGGGCAGGCCATGAGGGCCCGGCCGATCGCCGTCATCTGCTGCTCCCCGCCCGACAGCGTGCCCGCAACCTGACGTCGGCGCTCCGCGAGGCGCGGGAACAGCGTGAACACGCGCTCCAGCGACGCCGCCCGCACGCGGCGGCTCTCCGGCGTGCGCGCTCCCAGCACCACGTTCTCGAGGACGGTCATGGTGGGAAAGAGCTGACGCCCCTCCGGGACGTGGGCGATGCCGCGCGCGACGATGGCCGCGGGCGTGAGCCCGTCGATGCGCGCGCCGTCCAGCTCGATCCGTCCCCGTCGCGGACGGAGGAGACCGCTGACGGCGCGCAGCGTGGTCGTCTTCCCCGCCCCGTTGCCGCCCACGAGGGACACGATCTGACCCGCGTGGACGTCGAGGCTGACGTCGCGGACGGCGACCATGTCGCCGTAGCCGACCTCGAGCCCCTCAAGCCGGAGCAGCGCCGTCATCGGCCTCGCCCAGATACGCCTCGATCACGCGTCGGTCCGCCGCGATGGCGTCGGGCGGCCCGGCGGCGATCTGCTCGCCGTAGCTGATCACCACGATCCGCTGGGAGAGCGCCATCACCGCGCGCATCACGTGCTCGATGAGGAGCACCGCGACTCCGCGTGCGTTGATGGCGCGCACGAGCTCCACGATGCGGGCCGTCTCCGTGGCGGTGAGTCCGGCCATCACCTCGTCGAGCAAGAGCACCGACGGTTCGGTGGCGAGCGCACGCGCCAGCTCCAGACGCTTGCGCTCGGCGAGGGTCAGCCCGCCCGCGGGATGCTCGGCGCGCGCCCCGAGTCCGACCTCGTCCAGGACGGCGCGGGCGCGCGTCTCCGCCACCGCGCGGTCGGGATGTCGGCCAAGGGCGCCGATCATGACGTTGCGCAGCACGGTGAGGCGCGGGAACGGGCGCACGACCTGGAACGTGCGCGCAAGCCCGAGCGCACAGATCTCGTGCGGACGTCGGCCCGCGAGCGTCGCGCCGCGCAGCCGGACCTCACCCGCGTCGGCGGCGATGAAGCCGGAGATCATGCCGAACACGGTGGTCTTGCCCGCGCCGTTGGGCCCGATGAGCGCCACGATCTCGCGCTCGTCGACCTCGAACGAGAGGTCGCGCACGGCCTGCAGGCCGCCGAAGCGCTTCGAGAGGCCGCGCACGTCCAGGAGCGCGCTCACGCGGCGACGGGGCGACGACGACGCGCGAGACGGTCGCGGAGGAACGGATAGGCGCCCTGGGGCAGGAACAGCACCACGCAGACGAGCAGGATGCCGTAGACGATCAGGTGCAGGCCGGCCCAGCCGCCCTTCGAGAAGTAGAAGCGCGAGGCCTCGGCGAGCGGGCTCAGGATGAACGAGCCGAGGATGGGGCCGAGCACGGTGCCGCCCCCGCCGACGATCGGCCGAATGACGATCTCGACCGAGAGCGGGATGCCGAACACGGTGTTGGGCTGGAGCGAGAAGAGGTAGAACGCGTAGAACGTCCCTCCGACGCCGGTCAGGAACGACGACGCGATCATCGCGAGCATCTTGTAGCGGAAGGTATCGACGCCGAGCGCCTCGCACGCGGTCTCGTCCTCGCGGATGGCGCTGAGGTAGATGCCGAACCGCCGACGCTCCAGCGCGGCCACGATCGCGGTGGCCACCAGCATGAGGCCCAGCGCGATGTAGTAGTAGGCGCGGTTGTCCTGGAACTGGAACTGCCGCGGGTTGCCCGTGAACGTGATGTAGAGCCCGAGCGCGCCGCCGATGGCGTCGGTGTTGAGCGCGACGATGCGGCAGATCTCGGCGAACGCCACGGTGAGGAGCACGAAGTAGAAGCCGCGCAGACCGAAGCGGAAGCCGAGGAATCCGATGACCGCGCCGAGCACGGCGGACAGCGCGCCGCCCACGAACATCCCCAGCCACGGCGTGAGGCCCGCGTGCATCGAGAGCGTCGCCGCCGTGTAGGCCCCCACCCCGACGAAGGCGGCGTGTCCGGCGGAGAGCTGCCCCGCGTAGCCGCCCACGATGTTCCAGGCCTGCCCGAGGAACGCGTAGAAGAAGACGAAGATGAGCACGGTGACCACGTAGGAGCCGACGACGGCGGGCAGCACCGCCAGCACGGCGATGGCCGCCGCGATCAGCGCGTGGCGCCCGCGGATCACGCCGTCTTGCCGAAGAGCCCGGCCGGCCGCACGAGCAGGATCACGATCAGGAGCGAGAAGCTGACGAGCTCCTTCAGCGACGGGGAGAGGAACACCGCGCCCAGCGACTCCGCCACGGACACGAGGAGCCCGCCCATGAACGCGCCGAGCAGGCTCCCCATGCCGCCGATGATGACGATGTTGAACGACGTGACCGAGGCGGCGAGGCCCATGGAGGGCGCGAAGGGCAGGAATGGCGACACCAGCGCGCCCGCCGCGCCCACACACGCGGCGCCGAGCCCGAAGGCGACGGCGTACACGCGTCGCACGTTGGTGCCGATCACGAGGGCGCCGTAGGTGTTGTCGGCCGCCGCGCGGATCGTCGTGCCGAGCTCGGTGCGGAACAGGAACAGCGAGAGCACGAGCGTGAGCACGACCGCCATGCCGAAGCTGATCAGACGGCCGACGTCGACGTACAGCGGCCCGAGGTCGAACGTCGCGAGCGACAGCACGGAGCGCACGCGCAGCGGCTCCGGGCCGAAGACGACGAGCGCGGCGTTCTCCAGCACGAGCGCCACGCCCAGCATCAGGAGGATCTGCATCTCGTGCGGCGCGGTGATGATGCGGTCGACGAGTCCGCGCTGGATGACGGCGCCGAGGACGAACAGCACCGCCGCGCAGCCCAGGAAGCCGACGTAGGGATCCACCCCCGCGCGCGTGGAGAGCACGTAGGCCAGGTACATGCCCCAGACCATCATGTCGCCGTGGGCGAAGTTCACCACGCGCATGACGCCGAAGATCAGCGTGAGTCCCACCGCCATGAGGCTGTACACGCCCCCGAAGAGCAGGCCGTTCAGCAGCCCCTGCCCGACGAGGACGGGATCGGTCAGCGCTTGGGCCTCGGGAACACGTACTTCTGCGCGGCGGCCTCACGCGGCCACACCACGACGGGCTTGCCGCCCAGGATCTGGATCATGGCCGTCGACGCGTTCGGGTTGTCGCCGATCTCGTTGAACACGACGGGGCCCACCGACACCATGAGCGGGTCGGCGAAGCGGGTCTTGCGGATGGCGTCGACGACGGTGTCGGGGTCGGTCGACTTGGCGCGCTCGAAGACGTCGGCCATGACCATGACGGCCTCGTACGAGTAGCCGGAGTTCGTGTCGAAGTTCTTGCCGTTCGAGCGCTTGGTGTACTCGGCCGCCGCGCGCTCCGTGCGCGGGTTCCGGTAGTTTGGCCACGGCACCGGGTCCATCACGTTCTCGATGAGCTCCTTGAGCTGGGCGATCTGCCCGGCCTCGTAGAGTCCCGGCGTGCCCGGACTGATGATGCCCATGGAGTCCACGCGCTGCTTGGCGATCTCCTGCAGGAGCAGCACGGCCGTGGAGGCGCGCGTGACGGGCGCGATGATGTCCGGCTTCGCCACCTTGAGCTTCGACACCTCCGTGGAGAGGTCGGTGGCGGCCTCGGGATACGCGATCATCTCGACGATCTCGAAGCCCGGGTTCTTGCTCTTGACGGCCGCCTCGAAGCTCCGCGCCTGCGGCTGACCGAAGGCGTCGTTCGTGTAGATGACGACCACGCGCTTCGGCGACTGGCCCGCGTCCTTGAAGATCTCGGTCATGAACTGCACGGCGCGCTGCCCGAACATCGTGGTCGTGGGGAAGTTGCGGTAGACGTACTGGACCTTCTGCTGCCCCTCCTGCACCGACTTGGCGATGTTGGCCGTGATGAGGTCGTTGGCCGAGATGTCGATGAGGAACGGCACGCGCCGCTGCTGCGCCACGGGCGCCATGGCGCCCGTCTGCCCCGAGTGAAACGCGCCGGTGAGGATGTGGGCGCCCGCGTTGATCACCCGCTCCGCCTCCGCGCGGGCCACCTCGGGCTTGTTCTCCGTGTCGCCCAGGACCAGCTCGAACTTCGCCCCGCCCATCGACTTGATGCCGCCCGCGGCGTTGACCGCGTCGACGGCCATCTGGACGCCGAGCCGGCACGCCTGCCCGATCTCCGCCAGGCCGCCCGTCACCGGATGCACCGCGCCGATCCTCACCGTGCGCGGCTGCGCGCGGCCGGGCACCGGCCACGACGCGGCGACGGCGCCCGACGCGGCGGTGACGAGAAACGTTCGACGGGTGAGGCGTGCGGTCATGGGAAACCTCCTCGGCAGATGCGGCACCGGAATGGCGGATTATGGCATGGGCTACTGGAACTCCGCGCGCACGACGACGCGCGCCTGCACGGTGAGCTCGCCCGGCTCGACGGGCGTGCTCGAGGGCGCCGCGGCGGTGCGTGCCAACGTCGTCTCCATCATGAACGGCCGCGGCATGCCGAGGTCGATCGTCCGGATCTCGACCACGCGGGTGATCTTCTTGCCGATCGCCTCCGCCATCGCGGTGGCGCGCTGGAGCGCCTCGCGCGTCGCCTGGCGGTACGCCGCCGTCTGCGCCGTCCCGGGATCCGTCAGGCCGAGGCGGAGATCACCCGCGAGGTTGGCGCCCGCGCGCGTGGCCTCGTCGAGGAGCTGTCCCACCTGCGTGAGATTCGTCGTGGTGACGACGACCTGGTTCGTGGCGCGGTACGCGCGGATGCGTGGCGTGTCGTTCGGACGATTGTCGTAGACGGGCATGAGGGCGAGGCCCTGCGTGCGGATGTCCTTGGCCGCCACGCCGGCGCGCGTGAGCGCCTGCACGACGTCGCCGGACCGACGCGCGTTGTCGTCGGACGCGCTTCGCGCGTTCGCCGCCTCGGTGACGACGCCGAGGGTCAGCGTCGCCATGTCGGGCGGCACCCGCACGACGGCGTCCGCGGTCGCCTCCAGCGTGGGCGGCGCGCCCGGCACGCGAAGGCGGAACTGATCGTCGGCCCACGTGGGCGCGGCGTGGACGAGGAGCAGCAGCACGACGAGCAGCAACACCATGACCACGTCCCTCCGTGTGCCGCAGGTGCGGCCGGTGGCCGCAAGCGTAGCGCAGGCGTCGGGCGCCGTCAGCGGTGTTGCGTCAGCGGGAGCGAGGCGAACGTCGGCGCGCGACCGGGTGGAAGGGAATGACGCGCCGGTCCCGACGCTTCACGGGGCTCCCGGCGAGGTCGCGCAGGGTCTGGATGAGACGCGCGTGGTCCACCGGCTTCGTGAACGCCACGTCGAAGCCGGCCTCGAGGAGCGTGGCAGATGGCGTGTCGAGGCCGGTGACGGCAATCATGGGCACGACCTCGCCGCGCTGTCGAAGACGCCGTGCGAGCCAGAGGCCGGACTGGTTCGGCATCGCGATGTCGGCGACGATGACGTCGGGGTGCATGCACCGAAGCAGACGCAGTGCGTGTCGCGCCGACGGCACCGCCTGCACCAGCCCGCCGTGATAGGCGATCACCGCGGTGAAGATCTCCCGGGCGTCCATGTCATCGTCCACGACCAGGATGTAGCGATTGGTGAGGACACGCTCGGCAGCGCTCGACCCGGATGCGCGCGGTGTCGCGACCACGTACCGCGGTGGTGCAGGAGACGTGCCGGGATGTCGCCGCAGTCCGTCGGCAACTTAGCGACCGGTCTCGCAGCGATCGAGCAAAGTTTTGCCCAGGCCGGGTCGCCTCGGTGTCAGCTGGACCGAGAATCGACTGGTGAGCTGGTTGGTCCGCGATTTGTTACGGAGGGAAGACGGTCCCGGGAGGATGTCTATGTCGCCCTTTGCCTCGTTCGCGCTTCTCGCCAGCATCGCCGCCAGCGTCACGGGGGCTCTCGTCGTGTGCGTGCTGGTCTTTCGCTATGGCTTCACGATTCCCGCCCCGTCGGACGCCGACGCCGGACCGAGCCCGACCGACGTGCTGATCACGCGTGTCGGGCACGCGGTCGCCGCCGCGTGCTTCGCCGCCACGGGCGTCCTCGCGGTGATCGCGCTGTCGCTCGGCGCGCCGGATCGTGTCACGAGGGCGGCGACGACGGCCGCCGTTCCACCGCCGGTGCTGCACCGTTCCGTCAGCTCTGCGTTCGTCGAGAACGTGCAGCCAGACCTGACGGCGTTGCGGAAGCGGCTCGCCGATGCCGAGGCCGAGCTGGCCCGTCTCGACACCGAAGTCCGGAGCGCTCCGCCCCGCGTCGCGAGCGTCGAGCGCCCGGCCGTCCGCGCACGCGCTGATGCGCGACACCCCCGGCCGTCGATGGCGTCAGGCGTCCCTGCTACCACGGAGCGCGGTCACGCCCGGCAACTGCTCATGACGACGCGCAAGGCCTGGGAGGCGAGCCGCGATCGCGCCGTCGACTTCGTCGGCGACGTCCGCACCGCGTGGGTCCGCGTCGAGCGCGCGGTCGCCCGACACGTCAGCACGGACGCCGCCGAACGAGGGTCCGTGCGCGACTGACGTCGCGCCGTGGAGCGCCGGCACGTCCTGTTCAGCGCGCGAGGGGACGCGAGCGACGCGCGGCCAGGACTCGCGCCGCGGAGTCCCAGAGTTCACCCGCCCGCACGCACAGGCGGACGCTGTCCTCGCGGAGTCGCTGGCTCATCTGGCGCGACAGATGCCGCGACTGCCACACGGGCCCCGGGGTCAGCGGCGTTGCAGCGGTCGCGTACAGGGGACGCGACGGGC